>QMZS01000001.1 GCA_003663295.1 Candidatus Aenigmatarchaeota archaeon
ACTTTTTCAAAATTTCCTTTTTTTCCTTCTTTATCATATCCCCCAAAAATAGTAATCTTTTCAATCTGCATTCTAATCACCTAAATTTTTGTCAAGCCATTGTTTAACTGATAACTCAGGCAAAGCACCCACGAATTCATCCACAATGACGCCGCCTTTAAACATCTTTACGCTTGGGATGCTCATGATATTATAGCCCTGACTTATCTGAGGATTTTCATCAACATTTACTTTTGCTAAGATAAATTTGCCTTTATACTCTTCCGCAAATTTTTCCAGCACAGGACCCAACATTAAACAAGGAGCGCACCAAGGAGCCCAAAAATCAATAACTACAGGAACTTCTTTGGATTTTTCAATTACCTCTCTCTCAAAACTGCTGTCATTGACATCAATTTTAATTTCATTTACATCAACTCCAGAGTTCTTAACTAATTTTTCCATCCTGCTTTTCTTGATTTCTTCCAATTCATCCATCTTATTTACCCGTGAATCACCCAATCACTAGTGACTGTTTCACCCACATACTAAATAGATTTTAAAGTATTTATATAACTGAGGTATTGTGAATTTAAATAAAGTTAAGAATCACTACACTTTAAATATTGGCTGGATAATTTAAATATTTAATAAAGAAATTAAAGTTAATTATTAATCCAGTAGAGATTTGCGCATAAACCGAAAAAATCACCTCAAAAGATTTAGAAAACAATTATTTTATGGACAAAGAGTTTATAATTAAAGAAACTGAAGAATACATAAAAAATAGGTTTGAGGGGGAATCCACAGGACATGGGTGGTGGCATATTCAGAGGGTTTTGAAAATGAGTCTAAAAATTGCTGAAAAAGAGAAAGTAAATTCCTCGGAAGAAATTGACTTATTTGTTATTCAATTAGCCGCATTATTGCATGATATCGCTGACTGGAAATTTAATTCAGGGGATGATTCTATTGGGTCAAAAATGGCCAGAGAATTGCTTGAAAAATTTGGGGTTGATGAAAAAACAATTTCTGCGATTTGCGAAATTGTGAAAAATATATCTTTCCGCGGGGGAACTGTGAATTCGGAGATGAAAACAATTGAAGGAAAAATTGTTCAGGACGCGGACAGGATGGATGCGATTGGGGCGATTGGGATTGCAAGAGCTTTTGCTTATGGGGGATTAAGAGATAGAGAGATTCATAATCCAGATATGAAACCAATAAAATGTAAATCTTTTAAAGAATATAAAAATTACAAAGGAACCACAATCAACCATTTTTATGAAAAAATATTGTTGCTGAAAGACAAGATGAACACAAAAACCGGGAAAGAAATAGCTGAAGAAAGGCACAAGTTTATGGAAGGTTTTCTTGAGGAATTTTTTTGGGAGTGGGAAGGGAAAAATTAATCAATTAATGATAATTTGTAATAATTATATCTATTTAAATCATCTTTTATAGATCCGTAGGTTTTTCCGCAAATCATACCACCTGCAATAAATTTTCCTGAGTAACTTCCACCAAACAAAAATCTGGACTTTTGAAAGAATCTTTTTTCTCCATAATCTCAAATTCAAAATCTATAAGAACTAACCCTTCCAATTCTCCCTGAAAAACATCCATTTCAGCAATTTGATTTTCATAAGGGTAATAATATCTTATTTTATGAACAACTTCCCCCTCCAATCTACTGAGTCCCTCAAATTCCCTTTCTGTAAATATAATTGTTTGTTATCTCGTATATGAAGCATCGCCTTATTTTATAGGTTCTTTTTTAGTCATCTCATATTTATCTCTATTTTTTCTGATTCTTATTTTTGGGTGTGCACTTGATTTCGGGATATAAATATCAAGAATTTCTTTTGATTTGCAATTCTTTAAATTTCCAGGTATGAACTTTGCTAAATAAATTCTTTCCAGTTCAATCATAATTAATAAATAATTTATATTAATTTTCTAATTTGGTTCAGACTAATTTTTCTATCTTCTTTATCAGGATTGTGAAGCTCCAAAGTAATATTCCCAGAATAATCTATTTCCTTTAATTTATCAAAAATTGGTGTAAACTTAATATTCCCGGCTCCGATTGGGAGGTGCAAATCAGCCTTTTCTGCATCCCCGCCAACATTATCATGCGCATGCAGATGTTTAAGAATTTTGCTAAAATTATCTATCAAATTCAAAGAACGATTTTCCTTTGCAAAAAGATTAGCATGCCCTATATCCAAACAGAATTTTATTTCAGGAATTCTATCAAAAACTTTCTTAAGAATTTCTGTATCTTCTTCAGTATTTTCTAAAACAATTACAGAATCTTTACTTTTTGCAAAATCAGTCAATTCTTTCAAAGCTCTGATTTTTAAATCAAAATTATCTTTAGTGGCTAAATTTCTGCTGAACAAATGAATTACAAACAAATTTATATTTTGGTCTGATAAAATTTTTATGAATTTCTTGCATTTATCCAGCTCTTCTTTTGTAAAATCAATTTCGGGAAGATGCCCAACCAAAATTGGAATTATATTTTTGAGTCTTTTAAGTTCAAGTTCAAATGTTTCATTAGGTTCTAACGGTGAACCCAAATCCAGTTCCGCAAAATCATAACCAGTTGTTTTCAAATTTTGCAATTCAGATTCCAATTTTTGTTTGCAGTATGTTGAACCGCCAATTTTGGATTTCATAATAAATTCATAATTATCGAGTAACCCGAGCCTGCTGAACAATCCCCAACAAATCCCTCGCCTTTTTATTTTTCTCAAAATGATTCCGAACAGGTTCAAGTAATTTTATTAATTCCTCTGAAACCCCGTTCTTCAAATCAAGGGGGTGGATTTTTCCCTCCCTAAAATCTTTCTCCAGAGATTCATAATTTTCAAATTCCAGATTGCCCCCGAATTTCTCAGGTCTTTCAATCTTAAACACTTCCCTCTCACGGAAAATTATGTATTTACAGAGCTCAAGAACAGGATTTCCATTAACTTCTTTTTCCGGGCAGAATGCTTTGTTTAATTTTCCTTTAATCTCTTTTGGGGAATCATGAACAAACACGCAGGTTTCCGGTTTGCTCTTGCTCATTTTAAAATCTTCAGGCTGGATACCCGACTGGTCGCTACCCATTCTCTGAGGTCCAAGAAGACCTGATAAAAGATGGTGGTGAACGCAAACAGGTTTTTTGAATCCTAATTTTCCCGCAATTTCTCTGGACAAAATAGTTGCGTGTCTCTGGTCCATACCTAACTGACAAATATCAACCCTAAGTTCAAAAGGGTCTGCTGCCTGCATCACAGGATAGAATAATTGAGAGGTGTAAACCATATCGCCTTCTTTCCTTCCCATCACTGTGCAGCATCGCATTATTCTTTTTGTAGTAGTTAATTTTGCCACCTCAAGAACCTTTTTCCAATACTCTTTATTAGTCACCAAATCGCTGGACCACACAATTTCAACTTTATTCATATCCACGCCAAGAGAACTCCACACTTCTACCAAATATTTTCCGGCCTGCTGGATTGTTTCAAGGTCGCCGCCCATTTTATTGTTTATCCAACCAAACCAATCAGCTATAACTAATTTAAATTTGCAACCAGCATCAACCATATCTCTTAATTTAATTGCCCTCATCAAGCCTGTGCCAACATGAGCAATCCCAGAAGGCTCAAACCCATCATAAGCAACAGGGTGATTATTTGTCTCAAGCAATTCTTTCAATTCCTCTTTGGTTATTACCTCTTCAGTTGGAGATTTCAGAATTAACTCAATTCTTTCCTCTAAATCCATATTCTATTTCTTAGTGCCTATAAATTCTTCCAAAGGAACTGGTTCTTCTTTTTTCAGTTTCCTCATTTCATTCAAAATTAACCACAAAGAAACACCTATTGCAAGTTGATTTGTTATATTCATAGGAACTATTAAATCAAGACCATTAACATCTGAATTTGTATTACAATAACCAATAACCGGCATCCTGTTTAAACCGGCTTCCTGAATCGCATTCCAGTTTTCATCAACATTTGTCACAAATAACAAATCAGGCTCAAAAAAATCCTTATTTCCTGTATTTGACAACACACTTGCGGTATAATTTGAAACAACCTTGGCACCTATTAATTCACCGAACTTTTTGCAGTATTTCTCGTCCAATTCAGTGCATACAATCAATACCTCTTTATTTAACAGGAAGTTAGCAACAACCCTGAGTCTTTCATCAATTTTAGTAATACTAAACATATTCCTGCCCTCTGAAGTGTCCCAAGCGATGAATCTGTCCAATTTCTTGTCTTTTTTCAATTCTCCTTTATTCACCCTGTATCGGATGTAATCTTCCTTCGGGATTAGTAAGTCCATAAGTTAACTTAAAAAATTAAAATAATAACAATAATGGTAGAAGCGAATGAAAGAATTTACACAATTCCATTAAGAAAAGCGAAGAAAAAACCAGGCAACAAGAGAGCAAAAGCCGCAATAAAAGTAATAAATGAATTTGTGGAAAGACATATGAAAGCAGAAATAATAAAACTAGATAATCCTGTAAATGAATACATCTGGGAGAGAGGAGCTCACAAGATACCTTCTAAAGTGAAAGTGAAAGTGACAAAACATGAAAATACCGCAAAAGTAATTCTTTTTCAGAAATAACCTCAATAATTTAAGCCTATTATAAGTTTATAATTATTATTATGGGTGAAGAAGAATCTGAAATTGCAAATTTACCGTTCCCTCATGCAAGAGTGAAGGAATTAATAAAAAATAAATTGAATGAGGGTACTTACATAAAGAAAAAAGCAGCAATAAACCTTAACTTGTGGCTAGGAAAATTGGCAGATCAAGTTGCGGAAGAAATAAGTAAAACAGAAAAAGCATATGTATCTGCAGAAGATGTCATTGAAGCAACAAGTAAATTTGATGCTGTAAACCGAATAGATGAAGAAAAAACCAGAATCGCCGCACACCTGAATGCAATAAAAGAAGATATCAACAGGTTGCTTAGTGAATTAGATAGAATCTAATAATGGAAGTAGAAATAAATTATCTAGAAGAACCAAAACTGAACAATCCGATTTTTGTTGAAGGTTTGCCTGGAGTTGGGAATGTTGGAAGAATTGCGGTTTCCTACTTAATAGACAAATTAAAAGCAAAGAAATTCGCTGAGATTAAATCTTCGTACTTTTTTCCATTGGTGATGGTTGATGCAAAAAATCAGATTTCTCCTATCAGCGTAGACCTTTATTATTACAAAGACAAAAAGGACATAATATTTGTTGTTGGGGATTCTCAACCAGTGGATTACAAAGGATACTACCTTTTATGCAAAAAACTAATTGAGATAGGACTTGCATTCAATATTAAAGAAATAATCACTACAGGGGGTTTTGGCATCGGCACTGAAAAACCGAAACCAAATGTGCTTAGCGCTATGACAAATCCAAAAGCTTTGGCAAAATTAAAAAAAGCAGGGGTTCACTTTGAAAAAGAAAATCCAATTGGATCTATCTTCGGGGTTTCCGGTTTATTGTTAAGCTTTGGCAAAGAAAAAGGAATTGATGGTTATTCACTTCTTGGAGAAACTATGGGCTATCCAATAATTACAGACCCAAAAGCCGCAGAAGAAGTCCTAAAAATTCTTATGAAACTTCTTGAAGTCGATGTTGATTTAAAGGATATTGACAAAAGCGTTAAACAACTCGAGGTTTTCATGAAAACAATTGAAGATAAGACAAAACAATTAATGCAACAGTTCCAGAAACCGGGAAAAGGTTATTCTGAATATATTGAATAAATAAGCAATTAACTTAATTTAAACTTTATAATATAATGGGACTTACAATATTTGAGAAAACTAGGATAATTGGTGCAAGAGTTTTGCAACTTTCCTGCGGAGCACCAGCACTTATTAAATTAAACGGGACACCTATAGAAATTGCCGAAGCAGAGCTCAAAAAGGGAATTTTGCCAATTGTGGCGGTTAGAGAATAAAATTTAATTTGAATTTTAAATAATTATTTATTTAGCTAAGAAAATACCTTATTCAATTAAGAATATCAATTATTTACTTTCTTTTCAGATTATACGGCAAATCAATTAATTCCAATAAAATTTAAGTCAAAATAAAAAATAATTATTTTTTAGCAACCAAATCAATACAAACGCCTGCTGCAACTGTCTGACCCATGTCCCTTATTGCGAATCTTGATAATTGCGGTAAGTCTTTCTGAGTCTCAATTACAACTGGTTTTGTTGGCTTGACTTTTATAATTGCTGCGTCACCTGTCTTAATGTATTCTGGGTTGTCCTGAATAACCTGACCTGTTTTTGGATCCATTTTCTTTAGTATTTCAGTTACAGTGCAAGTTACCTGTGCTGTATGTATGTGGAAAACTGGTGTGTATCCTGGTGCAATTACAGTTGGGTGATTCAACACAATTATCTGCGCTGTAAACTCTTCTGCAACTGTTGCTGGATTGTCTGTAGGACATATTACATCACCTTTTTTGATATCTCCTTTTCCAATACCTCTCAAGTTAAAACCTATATTATCTCCTGCTTTTGCTTCAGTTAAGGCTTGATGGTGCATTTCTATAGATTTTATTTCAGCTTTGGTTCCTGCAGGCATTATCACTACAGGTTGGTTTGATTTCATAACTCCAGTCTCAACTCTTCCAACTGGAACAGTTCCAACACCAGTAATTGAATAAACATCCTGAATAGGTAACCTTAAAGGTTTATCTATTGGTCGTTCTACGGGTTTTATGTTATCCAAAGCTTCAACAATTGTTTTTCCTGTGTACCAAGTCATGTTTTCGCTTTTGTTTTTAATATTGTCTCCTTTGTATGCCGAAACAGGTATTATTTCAACTTCTTCCAAATTGTATCCCACTCCCTGAAGCAATTTCTCAACTGTTGCTTTAACTTCATTAAATCGCTCCTGTTTGTATTCCACAGCATCCATTTTGTTGATGGCAATTATTATCTGTTTTATACCCAAAATTTTTGACAAGTAAGCATGTTCTTTTGTTTGTTCCTGAATTCCCTCTCTTGCTGAAACAGCTAAAATTGCAATGTCTGCCTGTGAAGTTCCAACAATCATGTTCTTAATGAAATCTCTGTGCCCTGGTGCATCAATCACAGTATAATAATATTTCTGTGTATTGAATTCCTTAAAGGCTATGTCAATTGTAACGCCTCTATCCCTTTCCTCTTTTAGTGTATCCATTACAAATGCGAACTCGAAAGTCTCTTTCTTCTTTAATTTGGCTTCATCTTTCAATTTTCTCATGGTTTCTTCCCTTACTGCACCTGTGTCGAAGAGAAGTCTGCCAACTAAAGTTGACTTCCCATGGTCAATGTGTCCGATTGTAACCAAATTTACATGAGTTTTGTCTGCCATAATAGTAAATAAAACTTTTAAATATAGCCCCTTAAACCGTATTATTTACACTTTAAAGGACTTTTAGTATGAATCTTAAAAAATAAACATTATTATGAGAAAAAAATTGTTCAGAAACAGGGAACAAAGGAAGAAATTTATAATGGTATTCTTTGCTGTTCTTGTCGGAGGGGTATTCCTTCTGGAAATAATAGCCATACCTTTAATGTACAAAGAACCTGAAACAAATATAAAATCGCCTGAAGAACTTGCTGAAAAATTCAAAACACAATGGATTTTTGAAGAAAATCTCACAGAGCAGGAAAAACAGTTTATGATTCAAAAAGGGGTTACCATAGCCACATATTATTATGCCTCTGAAAGCGGTTTCTTTGAACTTGAAGATCTTGTAAAATCCCTTGAAGGACAGGTAATTCTTGAAAAAGTAAAATCCGATGAAACAAAAATTGAATTGGAGAGCATAAGAGATTTTGTAATTATAACTGATTTTAAGGAAGAAACCCTATTTAAAGGGATTTGCGACACAATCTATTATCCCCCTCCCGACTGCGCTTCTTTTGGAGATTAATAATCCTTTAAATAATATACTATTATGGAAGAACCGCAAGTATATGTTTTTTTGGTGATTGGAGCAATCTGCATGCTTATCGCAAGTTTGTTTGCAGGGAACGCTGAATGGGTCCTTGGAACAACAACAGCAAGTTTTTATGGAACTCTTGCAATAGCATTTGTTTTGATGCTGGCTGCAGGGATATTTTTAGTTTCTGCCGCAAAGATTGTTTGTAAATAGATTTTGAAAACTATTATTTATGAATGACATATTCGAAGAAGTAAAAGGAGCATTCAAAAAATCTATTGAAAATCTTTTTAGCACTGAAGTCAGGTATGGATTTATTACAGGAAGTTTTGCATACAAAAATCCGACAAAATTTTCGGATATTGATATAGTTATAGTTTTAGACCCTAATGGTAAAAATCAAGAAATCTTAAAATCCAAAAGATATGAATTTACAGAAGAATATCTAAAAATACATGATGAATATAATTTAAATCCTGATACTTATTTTCCAGGAGAAATTATTTCCCAAGATATGATTTATGATGCAATAAATGGTAGAGGCTACAAAATCAAAGAAGGTCTTTATCTTGAAGATATAATCTATGAAGAACAATGGGATGACCCTGAATTAGAATATCGCTGCTGGAGAAGTATGCTGGCTTTTAACAACAATCAATTCTTAACAGGAGATAAAAAACAGTTTGAAGAAGATAGATTATTATTAAACATTGAAATCGCAAAATATTTGCTCATCGAACATTTAAAAACCGACGGTTTTAAAGAATATAATATCTCAGAACTAAAAACGTTATTGATAAATAAGATATTATCAGGAGAAAGAAAGTTTCTTGGATTAAGAAATGGTTCCGAAACATACCAAAACGACTTAAAAGAAATATATGCTCAAGTATTTCCAATACTCACACAAGAAGGATTTGTATCTTCAAACCACAATAAAATTATACCAAACAAAGAAAAATTGATGGAATGGGAGCATGATAAAATATATAAATTAGAGAATGGTTTATTTAATACACCTCATTTATTTAACTAGAATGAAATCCGATCAAAACTTAAAGATATAAATATAGAAAAAATTATATTATGAAAATAACATTCCTTGGCACGGGATCTCCTGAAGGTATCCCAGTTATGCTCTGCGGATGTAAATTATGTGCCTCTTCAAAAGAACGGCTAAGACCCGGACTAATGATACAACAAGATGAACAAAATATAATCTTGGATGCAGGACCTGATATCAGAAAACAAATAATTCAAAGTGGCATCAATAAGATATCAGCAATATTTCTTACACATTATCATTTTGATCACTTCTGGGGTGTTGCAGAATTTGAGCAATTAAACTGGGTTGGTCTCGGAAATTTCACCACCTATTTAAACAATAATACCTATGAACACTTAAAAAGTATTCCTTGGATTAAATTAAAATGTGAAACCCTTGATTTCAATAACCATATAAATCTAAAGGGTCTTAAAATTGAAGCCATCAAAATAGAACATGCGGATTACCTTGAAAAATCCGGTTATATAATAAGAGATGAATGCAGAAAAGTTGTTTATATACCAGACATAAAAGCCATATCAGATTTAAATCTCAAAAAATGCGAGAATGCGGATATTCTTGTGATTGACGGACAGTATATACTTGGAAAATATATTGATGATGAAGACCATCTTGGCGGGAAGGAACTTATTAAAAAAATACAGGAATTCAATGCCAAGAAAATATATCTCATTGGATTCTCTGAGCATTGGTACAAAAAGTCAGCAAAAGATGCTGAAAAACAACTACCTGATAATTTTAATATACCTGATGATAAAACAGTTTTGGTGTTAAAATGAAAGAAAAATTAATTATCATAACAGGTGCAAGTTCGGGTATAGGTGAAGCTACCGCAAAAAAGTTATCATTCTCAAAAAATAAGATTATCCTTATATCAAGAGATATAAAAAAGATGAACTTTCATTATCCCCAGATAACTCAACAAGATTATCAAAAACACTAAGACCTCATCCAGATAAATACCATGGTATGACTAATGTTGAAAATAGATATAGACAAAGATATCTGGATCTCTTGAATCCAAACACTGCACAAACATTCAAAAAAAGGACAAAAATGGTTAATTCTATAAGAGAGCTATTGACTAATATGGATTTCATGGAAGTTGAGACGCCTGTACTGCAATCAATGTATGGTGGAGCTAATGCCAAACCATTTATAACAAAACATAACTCTCTTAAACAAGACATGTTCATGAGAATATCAAATGAATTATATCTAAAAAGATTGATTATCGGTGGACTAGACAGAGTATACGAATTCTCAAAAGATTTTAGGAATGAAGATATAGACTCTACACATAATCCTGAATTTACTCAACTTAAACTTTATGGAGCTTATCTTGATTATAAAGATATGATGGATATTACCGAGACACTTTTTAAGAATGTATGTGAAAAAGTAAATGGAACTAATAATCTAGAATACCAAGGAATTGGAATTGATTTTGAAGAACCTTGGAAAAGAATGACTATGGAAGACGCAGTAAAAAAATATTCTGGGATTAATTGGAAAAATACCTCCGATGAAGAACTTAAACATATTCTCGATAAAAATAAAATTGAACAAAAAGGAGGATATACAAAAGGGAAAGCACTTAATTGGTTATTCGAAGAATTTGTTGAAAATAATCTAATACAACCTACAATAATCATGGATTATCCTTCAGAGATTTCTCCTTTAGCAAAACAACATAGAGATAAAGAGGGTTTAGTTGAAAGATTTGAATTCTTCATAAACGGAAAAGAATATGGTAATGCTTATTCTGAGCTCAATGACCCTATAGAACAAAGAAAACGTTTCTTAGAACAAATTGAACAAAAAACTCTTGGAGATGATGAAGCTCATCTCTTAGATGAAGAGTTCCTTACAGCAATGGAATATGGTATGCCACCTACAGGAGGTCTAGGTATTGGTATAGATCGTCTTGCAATGCTTATGACAAATAAGGCTTCCATCAAAGATGTGCTCCTTTTTCCCACTTTAAAAACCCAAATTTAACAAGATTATTTAAAATTTTGGAGTATTTTATATATGGTTGGTTACGGAGATATTATAGTCATACCCCTTGCAGATGAAGAAATTCATGTAGATCTTAAGGAATATAAAGAACTTGGAAGGGCTGGATGCATTCAAAAATATAATATCCCTCTTGGGAAATATTGATTAAAATAGATTGTCTTTATAATTTTTTAAAATTATCTGAGTATAAATAGTGACTTTTATTTCGCCAGTTTTTGCTAAATCGCAAAATTCAGGATAACTGAAAAATCTTCCCTCAGTCGCTTCTTCATTTAGTTTTATTTCCGGATTATTTATCTTATATAAATATAACATATCAATCATTTTTTCACATTCATTAAAATCAATGAACTTTGCAATGCGCGTTAATTCTGAACTTTTAGATTCCAAACCCAGTTCTTCCTTAAGCTCTCTCATTCCAGCCAGTTTATAACATTCTGTATAAGGCACATGTCCAGCAACAGAAATTTCCCACATTCCCGGATATAAGTTTTTATCAGGACTTCTCTTCTTGAAATATAATTCTCCTTGAGGATTCCTGACCCCAACGAGCACACCCCTATGAATCAGATGATTTTCATGACAATATTCTCTTGTTTCTTTCCTGACCGGGACATCCTGTTCATCAACCACCCAAAGGCATTCCATTTATAGGAATAATAATCAATTAATAACCCTTTATTGGGGCTTATTATGCAATTGTCGAAACATGACAAATCCAGGCTATAATTAATTTTCAGATAATCTAATGGGCAAAAAATTAATTCTTATAAAATTCGGGGGTTCTGCAATCACAGATAAACTAAAACCTTATACCGCAAATTTTGAGGTTATTAAAAAACTTTCAAAAGAGGTAAAAGAAGCCAGGGAAGAAAAAGAACTTAATCTGATAATAGGTCACGGGAGCGGATCTTTCGGGCATAGCTCAGCAAAAAAATACAGGACTGCGGAAGGATTTGTGAATGATGAAAGTAAATATGGGATTTGTGTTGTGCAGAATGATGCCGCAAAATTAAACAGGATTGTTGTTAACAATTTATTAAATGTTGGTGAGAAAGCAATTTCTATTCAACCATCATCTTGTTGCATTGCGGAAAACTCAAAAATTAAGGAATTTTATTTGAAACCAATAAAAAAACTTCTTGAATATGGTATGATCCCTATTCCTTATGGAGATATTGGACTTGATTTAAAAAAAGAAGGTTGCATTTTATCCACAGAAGAAATCCTAAGCCATCTCGCAAAAAACCTTGGATTTGAAAGCAGGATTATTATGGTTGGAAAAGTTGACGGGGTTTGCACCGCAGACCCCACAAAAGATGAAAAAGCTAAATTCGTGGAAGAAATAAATAAGGATAATTGGGAAGAAGTTAAAAAATATCTTGGGGGTTCAGATGGAACTGATGTAACCGGGGGTATGGTTCATAAAATTGAACAAGGAATTGAACTCGCAAAAGAAGGTGTTGAGATTGAGATTATCAATGGGTTGAAAGAAGGAAATCTTAAAAAATGTTTGCTTGGCGAAAGAGTAGGGACTTTGATTAAATGGTAAATTAAATATTATATCTTAATAGAGTCTCGGAGAAAGATTATTAGATTAAATATCTCCCAGAAATAAACTATAATAATCGCAAAATCACTAAAATATGCTACTCGTCAAATGACGAATTGCACTTCGACAGGTTTAAAAAGTTTTTTTGAAATCTTTCAATGGTAAATTTAGTAGAATATAAAACTCAAAGAATAGAAGAATTGCTTGGGGTTAATTTAAATTATCTAAATGAAGTGCCGGTATTAAGTGATGTGGGTCAGGATGTAATAAATACCGCAAAATATATCTTAGAAACTTCTTATGATTCTATGGACAAATTGGCTGAAGACCTGATAAAATTAAAGTCTGGCATGGAAGATTATCTTCTTTGGGATTAATTTTAAAGATAAGATATAGTTATGAGAACTTATTTGAAAACTGAGAAAACAAGAGAAATAAAAAAAGAAGTTTCTATTGACTATGAACTTTCTTCTCTCTGCAGTAAAATTGAGGATAAACCAACAATACTCAAACTGAAAGAATATCCAACTGTAAAAGCAGTTGTTGGTCTCTGCGGAAACAGGGACTCGCTTGCAAAAGGAGTTGGAACCACAAAAGAAGAATTAATTTTTAAGATTTCAAAATCAATGGACAAACAGAGCGAACTTTCTATTTTGGATAATGCGCCTTTTCTTGAAAATAAAATAGATAAACCAGATATTATAAAACATATTCCTGTGCCGATTTTTTACAGGGAAAAAGAAAGACGATATTTTTCTTCTTCAATTATTATTGTAAAAAACAAGGAAACCGGAATCCAGAACATGTCATTTCACAGGATGATGTATATTGGAGATAATAAATTTTCAATCAGAATTACTCCGCGACATTTGTACGAATTATTTAACAAAGAATCCGGTGATTTGGAAGTTGCAATTGTTATCGGGGTTCACCCAGCTGTTGAACTTGCCGCAGCAACTTCATACACACCTGATTTTGATGAACTTAAATTTGCATCAACTTTATTGGGGGGGCTTAATGTAACAAAAGTCGGGAATTTGTTTGTTCCCTCAGAATCAGAAATTGTCCTGCATGGAAGAATAACAAAGAAACTTGCGGAAGAAGGACCTTTTGTTGATTTGACCGGAACAACAGATATTGAAAGAGAACAAAATGTTTTTGAATGCGATACCCTTTATTATCGAAATGAACCTTATTTCAGGGTTATTATTCCCGGAGGACTGGAACACAGAATTTTAATGGGTGTGCCTCAGGAACCAAGGATGTATAAAATTATATCCAATACCATTCCAACAACCAAAAATGTGTGCCTGACTGAAGGAGGATGCTGTTGGCTTCACGGTGTTGTTTCAATCAAGAAGAGAAAAGAAGGCGATGGCAAAAATGCCATTCTTGCGGCTCTTGCAGCCCACCCTTCAATGAAAAGAGTTGTGGTTGTTGATGAAGATATTGATATTTTTAATCCACTTGATGTTGAGTGGGCAATCACTACAAGGTTCCAGCCAGACAATGATTTGGTTATTATTCCGGGAGCAAGAGGTTCAAGTCTTGACCCTTCCTCTGATTTAGAAAAACACACAACTTCAAAATGGGGTCTTGATGCAACAAAACCTCTTGACAAAGATGGAAAGTTGTTTGACAAAGTTGAGTTGCCTTTGAAATTGAAGAAAGAGGATTATTTGGAATAATATTACCATTTAGAAAAAGCATAAAGGGTAATCCATATTAAAAAACCTACTAAGATTATTAAAAAGATAATTCCAAACAATTTTGGATGTTCCTTTTTTAAATCATCTATTAAATTAGTAAAATCTTCAGTGGTACTTAGAGATAATAAAGAAAATGTAAACACTGCAAAAAATGTAATAAAGAAAATGGATACTTCCAAATCCGGCATTGGAGTATTCAAAGAATTTAAAAATAATAAAAGATATAAACTATAGAAATAAGAAGAATAAGCACCCAACCAATCGCTTAAAGCTATATATTTTGTCCTTGAAATAAATATATAATACCTGAGAGACATAATTAAATAACCCGGGAATATTATCCCCAATACAATTTTTGCTTCTTCTTTAGCACAAGTCAATAAAAACCCATATACAAGGATGAATGCAGTCACCAATCTTTCTCGCTTCTCAATTTCTTTATAATATTTCTCTTCTTTATCATAATAATTTTATTCTAGAATCATTAAAAATCAACCTTCCTAAAATACTAAAATACAATTAATTATGTACCTGACAAATGAAGAAGAATTAATGCTTAAAGGAGAACAAGGAGCAGTTGTGGCGAAATGCATGAAACTCCTTGTAAGATTAGGGGATATTTACGGGGCTGACAAGATGATAAGTATTTCATCATCGCAGGCATCAGGAGTTTCCTATAAATCAATTGGGGACCCGGGTCTTGAATTTCTTAACGGATTTGCGGATGAAGGGGCGAAAGTAAGAGTGCCTACCTTTCTTAATCCCGCGGGAATGGACCTTGAAAACTGGAAAGAACTTGGAATCTCTGAAACATTTGCGGGAAAGCAAATGAAAATTATTTCAGCATTTAGGAAAATGAATGTAGTGACCACCTGCTCCTGCACACCTTACTTATTTGGAAATCTTCCGAGATTTGGAGAACATATTGCATGGAGCGAATCATCTGCAGTATCATTCGCAAACTCCGTAATCGGGGCGAGAACAAATAGGGAAGGAGGACCATCAGCATTGGCGGCTGGGATCACAGGAAGAACCGCAAATTATGGACTTCATCTTGAAGAAAACCGTAAGCCCAATCTCTTAATAAATTTAAAAGTTGAATTAAAAACAAGTTCCGATTTTGGGGCTCTTGGATATTTTATTGGTAAAGTTGTGAAAAACAAAATACCTTATTTCTCTGGAATAAACAAATGCAACACAGATAATTTAAAATTCCTTGGAGCTGCAATGGCCGCATCCGGAGCTGTTGCTTTATATCATGTTGAAAATAAAACGCCTGAAGCAAAAAATTATGAATCCTTAATTAACCGTTTGGAAAAAGTTGAATACTCTGCGGAAGATTTGAAAAAAAGTTATGAAGAACTCACAGACAGCCCAGAACCCGATTTAATTGTTATTGGTTGTCCGCACGCATCAATTTCTGAAATAGAAATTCTTGCCGAAAAATTAAACAATAAAAAACTTGAAAAAGAATTCTGGGTCTGCACTTCAAAATCAATAAAAACCTGGGCGGACAGGATGGGCTACACAAAAATAATTAATGATGCTGGAGCAAAGATTGTGTGCGATACCTGCATGGTTGTTTCACCTCTTGAAGAAACTAATTATGAATGCATTGGAACTAATTCAGGGAAAGCCGCAAAATATATTCCAGGATTTTGCAAAAAGAAAGTATTTTTCGGTGATTTAAATATTCTTATTGAAAAGGGTTTAAGAAAATGAGAGCAATAAAAGCAAGGGGGATTTCAGAAGGAATCGGAAAAGGCGAAGTTATAATTATAAAAGAACCTTTTGGATTTTACGGGAATATTGACCCGAAAACAGGAATCATAATTGAAAAAGGAAATCCTCTTGAAGGCGTTTGTATAAAAGACAAAATTTTTGTTTTTCCAAACGGGAAAGGAAGCACAGTCGGGTCTTATGTGATTTATGGGCTGAAAAAGAATGGTGTGGCTCCATCCGCAATAATCAACCTTGAAACAGAAACCATTGTTGCAACAGGGGTGATTTTAGCGGAGATTCCCTGCGTTGACAAACCGGAAGAAAATTTAATTGAAACCCTGAAAGACGGGGATGTTGTTGAAGTTGACGGGAATAAAGGAGAAATAAGGATTTTATAAAATGGTGCAAAAAATACCAAAAAATGGTAAAATATTTATATAAACTGAAATAAATACCATTTAAATGGTAAAACTAAAAACCTTATTTAAATAATTAACTTAAGAATTATCTGTCTCTAAGCTTGGCCAATAATCTCAATATCTCAAGATATAACCAGATTAAAGTTACCATCAGACCAAATGCTCCATACCATTCCATATATTTTGGGGCTTTGGCTTCTGCTCCTTTTTCAATAAAATCAAAATCCAGAACCAGATTTAATGAAGCAATAACTATTACAACCAGACTGAATCCAATTCCTATCAAACCGCTTTCATGGATATATGGCATGCTCATTCCAAAAAGTCCCATCACAAAAGTAAGAGCATATATTAAAAAAATAGCTCCGGTAGCCGCAACAACACCCAGTCTAAAATTTTCAGTTACTTTTATCAGTCTTGATTTGTAAGCAGTAAGCAGACAAAAAAGCGTGCCAAATGTTAGCAATACCGCTTGTATTACTATTCCGGGATAAGCCTGCTCCATCATGGCTGAAATTACCCCAAGAAACAATCCTTCAAAAAGAGCATAAACCGGGGCAGTATATCCCGCCAGAGGTTTTTTGAAAATTGTTATTATCGCAGTTATCAGACCCCCAATTAACCCAACAATTAAAAGAATAGAATACAATTCAGGATAACTCCAACTCCATGCAGAACTCGCTACAGTAAGCAATAATAAAAAATAAGTTTTGTTCACAGTTCCGTTAATTGTCATTGCCCGCTTTGATGAAAAAGAACCTTCTCTTGAAAATATTTTATCATTCTTCAACACTGGATTTCCTGAACGCATCATAATTAAATAAAGTAAAATTAAAGGATTTATTATAAATTCGTTTCCAACTCATATTATGACAAAAACCTATATTATTGGGATTACAGGAGCAAGTGGCGTAATTATCGGGAAACGATTAATTGAAATACTTTCAAAAGAAAACAAAGTTTACGCAATTATTTCAGACGCGGCAAAGCTGGTTGCAAAATATGAACTTAAAGAAGAAATTAAATTTAAGAACTCAGAGAATATTATTGTTTATGATGAAAAAGAATTCGATGCCAATATAGCATCAGGAAGTTTCAAAACCGAAGGGCTGATAATTGCGCCCTGCACAATGAAAACTGTATCCGCAATCGCAAATGGATTTTCGCACAATTTAATTGCGAGGGCTGCGGATGTTTGCATTAAAGAAAAAAGGAAACTTGTTATTGTTCCGCGGGAAAATCCATTAAGCGAAATTCATCTTGAAAATTTGCTAAAACTTGCACGACTTAATGCTTATATTGTTCCCCCATCAATCCAGTTTTATTCCTCTGAAACAAAAGAAGAATTAATTGATTATATCTGCGGGAAGGTTCTTGATTGTTTTGGAATTGGGCATGAATTATACAAGGAATGGTCTGGTAATTAAACTTAAATTCAAGCTAATTTCTTATTTCATATCTATTGCTTCTTTTAGAAGATTTAAACTTTCATAATATTTCTTAAGTACAATTTCCCACAAGTCTTCCCAATCGGGAGGATAAATTAATCCAAAAAAATTTAATGCAACCATAAATTTTGGTTTATCAGAATGAATGGGGTATTTATTACTTCTTAATGCCATGATATTCCTAAAATTGAGTATAATAGATTTATTATGCTTTGATAAATTCGCCTCTAAAAATTTCTCCAAAATATTTATTGAACCTTTTGTAGATTCATCTTTGATATTTATTTCGTCAATTAAATTTGTTAAACTTTGAATTCTATTATTAAATGCATCTTCATCGTCACACAATTTTCTTATATCTGAGATTGCTAATTCATTAGACTTAAATAAATTTATTCCAAAATTATACTCAAAAACAATATTCACCTCTCTTCTTTTCTGAACAATCCCTTCAGTAATTTTATCAAGATTATGACTTGAATGTAATACTACTTCATTAATACCATCTTTTTCAGAAACTTTTTCTTTAACATATTTTGTTTTCTTATCTGATTCTAAATAAATTTTCAATTCCTCTTGCAAAAGAGGAATAATTTCTGGTGGTATAGTCCAGCTGGGGTATTTATTACTGCCTGTTTTAAAAACAAGTTTTAAGGTTCGCAATCTAGGTAATATATATGAGGGTATATAACTATATCCAAGTACATTTTCAATTTCATCTATTATATCAAAATACGCAGATTCTCCATTTTTATTAATTATTGCTTGTAAGATTCCATAAACTTTTTCACCCCAGCGATCAAATGCTTTCTTACTATTCTTCTTTATTTCATCCCACGAACCTTTAATTGCCACTTCAGCTTTTTCCGTCGCTGTATAATATTTCCCATGAAATCCCCCTAAACCCAGTTCATACTCAGGGGGATATTTTTTTACAAATTTTAATAAATCACCATCGTTAATTACTTCTGAAATCTCTAAAGCTTCTTTTGAATAATTCCAATAAATAGGTATTGCTTTGGATAATAATCCTTCCATAGGTTTAAACGAAGGCAAATCCAGTTCCCTACCAATTCCATATATTTTATCATACCAACAAAATCGCTCCATCAATAAAGCCCTCTCTTTAATTTTTTCTTTTTTGTCCATATCTTATTCTATTGAAATTTCTAATAAGTCTCTAAAACCCGCAATATCTTAATTAGAAAAATAATTAATTATGATGCAAACCTCTGCCCCGGGAAATATTTTCCTATTTGGAGAACATGCTGTGGTTTATAATCGACCTGGGATTATCTCAGCAATAGGATTAAGAACTTACTGCGAAATTGAAAAAAATGAAGATTCTCTGATAAATATTTATTCTGAGGGTTACGGGGAATTCAGCGCGAAAATAGAAAATTTAAAACCAGTTGGCAATTATGCGGAGAGAATTGATTTGCTCTGCGATTTGATTTCAACCTATTACCGAAAATTTAAAATTAAAGAGGGGGTGACTTTAAAAATCACCTCGGATATTCCAAAAGATTCCGGAGGAATGAGTTCCTCAACAGCGGTTTTGTGTTCGGTTCTTGAAGGATTAAATAAAATATTTCAGAAAGTTGATAAAAAAGATTATTATGAATTCCTGCTTCCTTTCCAGAAAAAAATTCACGGAGGAAATGCTTCCGGGGTTGAACTTTTCTCATCAACTTTCGGGGGTTATAATAAAGTAAGAATTGGTCCAGTACGATGCGAAAATCTTGGAGAACTTAAATTGCCAATATTGATTGCGGACACTGAAATTGAAGCAAAAACTTCAGAGACAGTTCCTTATGTGAGAAATGGGTGGGAAAAAGACAAAAACAGTTATGAAGATATTTTCTATCGCATCAGGCAACTTGTTGAAGAAGGAAAAAAAGCAATTAAGAACCATGACCTTGTTGTGCTTGGAAACCTGATGATAAAAAACCATGAAATTCTTGCAAAAGACCTTGGAGTATCTCATCCTAAACTAAACAAGATGGTGGAGATTGCCCTTGAAAACGGAGCTTACGGAGCAAAACTTTCCGGCGGGGGAAAAGGCGGGGCTGCGATTATTCTTGTCAGCAAAGAGAAAGAAGATAAAATAATTGAGAAACTTAATTTTTGCAAAGTTTACAAAACAGAGATTGGGGTTAATGGATGCAAATAACCTCTAAAACAGAGCTTAAGGCAATAAATTAGAACAACTGAAAAATTAAAGATTGATTCATCTATATTTATGTCCTACTCTTTTGACTATGATTTGGGGAAACTTCCAAAGGAATTTTTCAGAGAAATTGCTAAAATTGTTGATAACCAGAAACTACACAAAAAAATGGGTAATGTCTCGAAATTAATTGTTAAAAGATTCAAAGTTAATAATATTCTTGGAATTCAGGTTGAAGATGCTATTTCAATTGTTGAAGATTTAATAGAAGTAAATCTCAACACTGCAATTAAAAGGGAAAAATTTAAAGGGGAAAAAGAAAAAGTTCTTCTTCTCCCTCACTGCTGCAGAAAATATATGGACTCAAGATGCAAAGCAAAAGTTGATAAAGAAGTTTCTTCTTATTTATGCGCGCATTGTTCAGAAAACTGTCTTGCAAATAAAGCAACAAAACTCGGAGAATCTAAAGGATATAAGGTATTTATCCTCCCCGGCGGAAGCTGCATTAAAAAAATTCTGGACAAAGTGAACTGCGAAGTAGTTTTTGCGATTGCGTGCCCTGAAGAAATAAATATGTGTGTTGAACTTGTTGAAAATAGAGGGAAAACTTGCATAGGAGTACCTCTTACAAAAAACGGGTGCTCAAACACAAAATTTAGCCTGGCAACTCTAAAAAAGGCTTTGATATAGAAACAATAAAAATGAATACTACATAATTATGTCATACTCTTTCAATTACGATTTAGGGAAACTTCCAAGAGAATTTTTCAGGGATGTTGCTAAATTAGTGGATAAAAAGGATCTGCACAAGAAATTCGGGGGGTTATCTAAATTAATTGTTAAAAAATTCAAGGTTGATGAAACTCTGGGAATAAACTCGAAAGACGCAATCTCAATTGTTGAAGATTTGACAAAAGTTTATGTAAAAAACATGATTTATGCGGAAGATTTCAAAAAAGCAAAATCAAAAATTTTGCTGTTGCCTCACTGCTGCAGAAAATATATAGATTTCAGGTGCAAAGCAAAATTCGACCCAAAATATTCCTCTTATTCCTGCACGCATTGTTCAGAAGACTGTCTTGCAAATAAAGCAACAAAACTCGGAGAATCTAAAGGTTATCGGGTTTTTATTCTTGCGGGGGGAAGTTGCATTATAAAAATTCTGGACAAAGTAAAATGTGATGCTGTTCTAGGTATTGGATGCACAGAAGAATTAATATTGGGGGCAAAGTTTATAAAAAGCAAAAATAAAATTGGTAAAGGATTACCCCTTACAAAAAACGGGTGTTTGAATACAAAATTTAATATTGAGAGCCTGAAAAAGGAACTTGTCTGAATTATTTAAAATCAAGCAATATAGGATTTACAACAGGATTATCACTCTATTTTTCTCTAAAACAACTTTTTAATTGATAATCAAACCCCAAATAAGATTCTTAAACTTAATAAATAATTGAGTAATGGTTAAAGATAGATTAGTGCATAAATTTGGAGGTGAAATAGCCAGCACCTCTAAATATCTTAAAAAAAGCGCTGAGATTATCAAAGATAACTCCGAATATGCGAATGTCGCAGTAATATCGGCTCTGAGAGGGGTTACCAAAAGTCTGGCAGAAAAGTGTAATTATTTCTCAAAAGGAGGTTCTGAATCTGAAATTGACTCTTATATCCAAGAACTCAGGCAAATGCATTATAACAAAATTAATTATCCTGAAGAACAGGAAATTATTGAAGAAAATCTTGGGGGGAAATTAGAGGAACTTAAAAGACATCTTTACAGTATTTACGATCTTAACCATACCGATTCTTTAATAACTGATAAAATTATTGTATCTGGAGAAAATCTTTCTTCAGAAATATTTGGGGGATATTTTTCTAAAAAAGGCATTGAACCGGAAATTTTCACAGGAAGAGAAATTGGTATCATAACCAACAATAATTATGGAGATGCTGATATAGACTGGAAACTTACAGCAGGAAATATTGAAAAATATCTAAGACCTTTGCTTGAAGATGGAATTACTCCAATTATAACCGGATTTGACGGAAAAACACCTGAAGGAAAAACCACAACACTTGGGAGGAGCGGTTCTGATACCACTGCCTGCGTAATTGGATGCGACATAAATGCAAAAGAAATTAATTTATACAAAACCACAGAAGGGGTTACGAGCGCAGACCCAAAAATAGTTGGAGGGAAAGCAAGAACAATCCCTTTTATGAATTACCACGAAGCAATGGAGACCGGAGAAATAACTCATTATAAAGGCGTGGAATATGCAAGAGAAAGAGAAATACCCATCACAGTCAGGAGTATATTAAACCCTGAAATAAAAACCATTATTAATGGAAATAAAAATACTAAAAAAGGAATAAAACTGATTACCTGTGAACCTGGTTGTTACCTCATTAAAATTGATGATCCAAAAATGGCTGAAGAAGTGGGGGCGCTTGGAGCTATGAGCACTTCGATGGGTCATTATGGGATAAACCTTGAATTAGCAAGAGATGGATTTAATCACTTAATCTTTGTGCCTGACAGCAACACAACCGAAGAATCCATAAATCTGGTAAGAAAAAAACTTGAAGCTGAATATGGAAAAATAATCATATCCCCTAAAGTTTCCATACTCAGAGCAATTGGAAATATTGGTTTTGATTCCCATATAAGTTACATATTTAACAAAACCCTTGAAGATAATACCCTCCCTGAAGAAGCCCTTATTGGCTCTTATCCAGCTAAAGATTCCTGGGGGCTTGAAGGGATGGTACCGGATTCAAAATCAGAAGATATTGTCCGTAAATTACATAAAAACCTAATAGAATAATAGTAATGAGGGTCCAAACAAACTGGTATGTACTAACCGGAGGTCCGTGTTCAGGGAAATCAAAAGTTATTGAATATCTCAAATCCAAAGGATACAATACTTCCAAAGAATTTGCGAGAAAGGTAATAGATAAAGGAATTGCAAAAGGAAAAACTGTGGAAGAAATCAGGAAAGATGAAATAAAATTTCAAAATGATATCTTAAACCTTAAAATTAAATTTGAAAATAAATTACGCCCAAAACAAACAATTTTCCTTGACCGGGGAATTCCTGATTCCATTGTTTATTTCAAAGAAGCTGGACTTAAAGTAGACACTGCTGTTAAAGAATCCAGTAAAAGATAATACAAAAAAGTTTTCTTCCTTAAACAACCTAAAATTAAAAATGATTATGCGAGAACAGAAGATATAAAAACATCAAAAAGAATCAGCAAACTCCTATTTAAAGCATATACTGATTTAAGCTATGACTTAATAATTGTACCTGTAACAAAAACAATTGAAGAAAAAGCTGAGAATATCCTGAATAATTTGTAAATAAAAGAAAGTTATCTTAGAATAAAATAATTTAATTATTTTATGGCCGGGATGGTGTAGCTAAGCCCTTCTTTCTTTCAAAAAGAAAGTAGCCCTTAAAGGGAAGAACAAAACTTGGCTCTGTAAGGTAGCATGAGAGACTGTGGAGGAACTTCAAAAAGTTCTATCATTTACCATATCTTCGCCTCATTCTTTTGCCCTGCAAAAGATGCATAGTCCGAAGGATTAATGTTGGCTCGATATGCTTTAACAAAACGGAAATCTCTTAGGGGGGGTTCAAATCCCCCTCTCGGCCCTATTTTTTAGATTGTTTTCTTATAAATTCCAAAATTCGTTCTATCCTTTACTTTGCAAGAATCATCAATCCATGTTCTATATCTTTTCTGTCTTTATGTGATTTGCTAAATCTATAATTTTGTCCTTTTTTAAATAGACCAACATACCCAATCCAACGATTAAAAGAATAAATAAATCAATCAAATAATTTGATTCCCCTGGTTTCGACGAATTGCATATTAAAGAAGTTGGATTGCAACCATATTCGCATGTCTGAACTGCCATCCATTTGTTATCTTTACATTCCTGCAATATATTCCCCAAACATATCTTGTCTCCTTCATCACATATTTTTTCAGGTATTTCCCGTTCTTCATCCTCCACTTCAATAATAGATTCCCCTAAACCCTCTGCATAAAATTCCACAGAAGTATCATTTATTAACCCAACATCTTTCTCCCCGAAAACTTCGTAAGTTATAACGATTTCATTTCCTTCGCTCAATTCTGAATAAGTGAACAGATATTCCGGGTCTTCCTCAACAATTTCTATTGTTGCTCCTAAAGCTGTCACTGTAATTAAATCTGTTGAATTTGCAAATGTTTTTGGAATTTTTTCATATATCATGAAATTATTCACGGTTTCATTTCCCTTATACTTAAGCTTCATTGATAACCTTGACTTATTTTGCTCTATCTTGAACTCTCTTGTTGCTTCAAAATTAGATGTAATACTCTCAGATAATCTTAACATATTCTGCCTTGCCTGTTCGCTCATTTTTCCCTTTGCAAGAACTTTCTCAATTGCTGCTTGCAATTTTGTATTATTTCTCAAACCAACACCGGGAATTAAATCTAATTTCTTTGTTGCATTTTTCAGTTTCTCTTTTTTTGGCGGAGTGTAAGTGCCTCCTCCTGTAGAACCTCCATTATTATTTCCTCTTTCATCGTTAGCAGCCACATCAGCAATATAATTTGTGTTATTTGAAATATTCATAACATTTCCTGCAGTATCATTGCACCTCACATAATAGGTTCCTGAACTATCTGAATTATAAGTGAATACTCTTGAATGAATTGTTGTTCCTGATGAATCAAATGTGCCCATAGAAGAATAGTTTGTCTCATTTGAAATAGTGGTATATCTGCAAACAGCATATTCATCGGTTGTCACTGAAAGTGTTATTGTAACTGTACTGGTTCCTGTGCCTGAGGTTGCAGTTGATATATTTGTTATTTCAGGTTGCAGGGTGTCATTTACAGTAAAATTGTGGTGGAGCTGCGTGCTCTGGTTGTTTAAATCCGTGCAGTTTATTGTCAAGTTATAATATCCATTACCTATTTCCCTAAAAATATCTGCATAAATCCCAGAAGTTCCAATCCAAGTTAAACTATCATTTGTTATTGTTCCATTTTTAATGGTGTCGGTTCCGTTTGTAAGATTAAACCAGCAAAAGTCCTGTTTTGGATTTGCTTCTTTTGCCGTGAAATTAAAGTTAAAATAACTGTTGGTTACAAGACTCTTATTTACAGGGGTTGTTATATTTAATGTTGGCGATACAGTATCATTACCCAGACCTCCTCCTGACAAATGAGGTGTGTATAGAGTTACATTTGTTGATGTATTTAGATAACACATTGTGGTTAAATTAATCTGGTTTGGTCTTAATCCATTTGGGCAATAACCTAATTTGTATATTTCATCTCCAATATCATCGGCTATATAAAATACATCCAGACCAGCTACATTCTGGTTAATAAATATACTTGCTCCATTTTCAAAATTGGTTGAATTAAGAAAACTTGTTGCATTAATCAATAATACAAAAATTGTGAAGTTTGCGCCTGCGTTTAAACCAGCATTGGTGGCTTGTGTTGAAGAAATATTTACAACAGAACTAAAATCTGTCTGGTTCCAGTTGGCATCAAGGCCTGTGAAATTGGGAATTGTTATTGTAGCGCCTGTTCCTGAAACATTAAGTTCAAGTTCCAAACTGAGTGTTTTGTTCAGATATTCCAATCCAGTGAGATTTGTTCCATTATCTGTTTTTAGGACCGCATCCAGAATGTTTGAATCAGATTCTATTGACTCCATCTTTTCTGTTAGATTTTCCATTGCATTTATTTTGATATTGTAATTGTAATTTATCGCATTGCCTGCGTAATCCACTGCACTAAATTTAAGTATATGGAATCCTGCATCAACCACTGCAAAGAATGAGTTGATGTTCTCTGAAGTTTCATTAACTATTATTCCTGAATCTATTGAAAGATTTGTAATACTAAGATTAATCTCAGTTACAGTCCAGTTTATTGTCAGATTTCCATCAGCATTGGTTATCTCAACAATTTCTGTTAAGTTTAATGATTGGTTATTTATATTTACTCCTGAGATTAATGGATTTGTTGTGTCTAATGTTATTATTCTTGTTTCTGTCCGGTTAATATTCCCAAAAGTATCATTTGCTGTTGCGTTCAGGTAATAGGTTCCATCAAACAATCCTGTGAAATTGTGGAAGAATCCTGTTGAACTTGTATATTTGTAGAGTAAATCTGTTGAGTTATATAAATAGATTGTTACTTCATCCAAGCCTGCTCCTGGATCGCTCGAGGTTACATTTGCCTCCAGGTAATTTTGCGAGTGAGATCCTGGTGCTGTGATTGGGTTTATGAAATCTATTTGTTGCGAAGTTGCATCCTATGTAAACTGTCTTATTTCACTTAATGTGTTTGCGTAATTGTCCGAGGCATTTACTTTCCAGTACCAGATTCCATCTGTTAAACCTATTGTTTGGTATTGCTGGTTTCCTGTTGAGGACTGGTTGATTTGGGTAAAATCTGAATTGTTTGAAATATAAATTGTATGGGTCAACGGGTCGTTGTCAGGGTCTGTTGCATTTATCCATCTCAATATTGGTTGTATTGATGTGTTTGAGTTATTTGTGTAGGTTAATATCGGCTGGGTTGGCTGAGTGTTTACAACGGTGAAGTTCCATATATCCGTTTGATTTTCATTTCCTAAACTGTCGTTGAACCACCAGTACCAGTTTATTATTTGTCCTCTTGTTGCGGTTATTGTTTTTGCTTCTGAAATTTCTGTTCCTGATATCCACGTTTCTGCGGTGTTGTTTGTCCAATGGGTTCCATTGTTGAATGAAAAAATATTATATCCTCCGGCTGCGTTGTCATTTAGAGTGACGTTGAACTGAATTGATTGCTGTGTTTTTGCGGTGGATGAATTGGTTTTGTTATTCAACCAAATTGGGGGGATTATATCATCAATATTTATATCAACCGAAGCATTTGCAGCACTATTACCTCCATCAGTCTGAGTGGCATTAACAAAAATACTGTTTGTAATATTGTTGCCTAAAGTAAAAGCCGTCATATTAACAGCAAATGAAAATGTATTGTTGGGTTGTACCACAGCACCATTGGTTACATTAAACCAACATACCCAACCCAGGCCTGTAGAGCTTTCAGTAACATTCGAACTATTAAATGCAAGATAACCACTGTTAAAAGTATCATTTACATTAACCAGAGTAATATTCTGATCATCATTGTTTGTTATATTTATAATATATTCAACAAAATCTCCAATTCCATAGACCGAATTCAATGCGGTCTTGGTGGCTGTAAAGTTAACTTCTCCCGCGATTGTGCCCGTTCCAGTAACCTGCGGACCAACTCCTGAGAAATGCGGTATTTTAATCCAAATAACCTTACTTATCATATCTTTGTAACACAAACCTGTTGAAAGATTTTCATCTGTTTCTGAACATACAACTCCAGTCCCATTTAAATAGGCCTCATATGAATTGTTCAGGTAATCTCTATAATCTTCTAAATTCTCATTATTTTGTATATTTTCTATTGTATCCCCTGCGCTCGCATTCCAGATGGTATTAAATTCATTATCATACAAAAGAGTAATATTGACAGTTATAATTTTATCTGAAAGAGAATCCGCATAAGGCATACTGATTAAAACTTCATCATATATCTCAGGACCCTTGCTTCCAAATTTCCATGCCGCTTCCATATCACTGCCTGTAGAATTTTGTGAAAATGCTGCGTCAGGAGGACCGGAAGCAAGCAAATCAGTTTTTACATAATGAACCGATATATTACCGCTTGTAATCCTTAAACTAATATCCCCCATCAATATTGCCTTTAAAGGTGAAAACTTAGTATCATTCATATCACCCACCATATTGCATCCCTCCAGTGGATTTGGAACATCACAAGTAGAATTTGATTTATAGAAATCCATCGTTATGGATAATGTTGCATTTGGGTCATCGGGGTCAAAGGGGTCAAATCTGCTCAAAGTTATATTGCATTCACCATCCTTACATTTTATTGTAGATGTATTGCTTGAACCATTTAACACATTTGCGCTAACCGGTGCTGAAACAGGCGCATAGCTTTGGGAATATATGGTGAGTTTTTTTATTCCTTCCCCTTCAATTAAAGGTATTGTAAAGGCTCCATTTTGTGAATTAGTCATCCGCATATATTCATCGCCATCAAGTTCCATTTTTATATCCACAAATGCATTTTCATCACGCAACACACACCCATTATTTATCAGATTAAACCTAACCGCAGTTGTATTGACAACTACAGTGCTATTCCAATCAGCTGAAATATTATTAGAAGAAATTGTTTTACTCACACCGCCAATCAATTTATTTAAGGTGAAATTATATTCAGATACACTAAAATTCTGTCCTTCAGAAGATAATTTAAAATAGTCCAGATAATAGGTATTATTTTTCTCTGCAAAAGCCATTAACATAATATCAGAATGCGCTTCTGTTGCAGGAAGATAGACCGAATACTCACCTGAAGATTTATTGTAGAAATCATCATATTGTGTATCATTTTTTGGCCATCTATCCATCTGTCTTAAATTAAATGGTAATATATCCTGATCAAAGATCATATTTCCCGCTCCAAGCCTATAAGGTATGATCCATAAATCAGTTAAATTCATTATGTCAACCTTCCCAGTTAATGGAGTTAGGTTCATGGCAGAAGATATAATTGCATCAATAACATGAGTACCATTTTTTATTGTGCAGGTTGCATTAACACCTGTAGTACTCAAATCATAACCTGTTGAGTTACAAGTAGAATTAATACTTTCAAAATCAACATAGATTGGGAAAGACGCTTCCGGGAAAATCATTAAAGAATAATTTCTGTCGCGCGGGGCTGAGAAATATCTTTCTATTGTATTTGAAGAAAATTCGGATGAAACAGGGAATCCCATTTTTTTATCTTTAAGCCCATAACTGAACCCTATATTTGTCCAGTTAAATTCGGGCTCCCAACCAGGACATTGAGGGCCCGGACAGGTTTCATTAGTATTATTTGGTTCTGACCTATAGTCATGACCTCCAACATGGATATGGAAAGTTATAGCCGGCTTTAAATATATTTCTGGATTATTCAAACCAGAATCTGACCTTAATTCTGATTCTGGAAGATCGGGCAGACTTGGTCCTACATACATTGCATAATGATTTTCTGAATCATTATATTTAGTCGCGGTTAATCTGTAAAAAATAGAACCTTCGCCACCTGGACCTCCGGGTCCTCCGGGTCCTTCATCTAAAGATGCATTGAGACCAGGCACATTTGTAATATTAAATATCCCATTTTCAAGAGTATTGGCTAAAAAATTACCTAAAATAGTATCACCCTGTTGTCCAAAACTTGAAGCAACAATGGAAGCAACAGCGCCACTTAAGGGATTGCCATTTATATCATATATTGTTCCATTATAAGAAAAAGTTGTTGTTGTAAAAATAGTTAAATTCATGTCATCAATCATATTTTCACTCCCAGAAATAACCTGAAATAAATCAGAACCATATGAATCATTAGAGGATATATTAACTACAAAATTTTCTGGTCCTCTGCCGCAGAAAAATGTGCTATTACTCTGATTTGACTGCCAAATTAATTCATCTCCCTCCACACTAAAAGTATAATTATCTGAAGTGGAATTATTGTAACCATTAAAAGTAAAATTAGAATTTGGCAATATTATGGTAAGATTATCTAAACAAGATTGTTCCCCAGCTTCACGATATATTGAAAAATTTATCAATTTCCATTGATCTTTTATTAAATAAGGTGAAACAATATTAGATTGCCATTCATTTAGACCCTTCTCCCAATCATCTTCAGGTCCTGGTCCCGGTCCTTCACCATGAATGTTAAAATCAAATCCCCAATTGTCACTGACATAAACGGTGCCATTTGTTGCATTCACTATTGCAACATTAGAAGTTTCCATACACTCATCAATTGCTGTAAAATTAACATAAATTGTAATGTTATCGCCTGATTCAAGGGGGGTTCCATTATCAATACTTATCCAGTTTATTTGTCCTGGGTATATTTCATTAGGCTGCACACTTGCCCATGTATAGGTTATATAAGAGGCATTATAAATATCAGTAAGATTTATTTCAGTAAGGTTTTCAAAACCATCATTTGTTATAGTTATAATAAACTGAATGGTGGAATTTATTTCATAAGGTGGTGGTGTTGTGTCTTGTTTGTTTACATTAACAGAAACCTCCTCTCCACTAGCATTAACTATAAAAGTCCAATTTTCCAACGCGCCTGTATCATTGTTGGACTCGTTTCCAATATCCCAACAAAATACATTCCAGGAATAGTTTCCATTTGATAAATCTAAGCCATAACCTGTTAATCCATTTGCACCCGCAGTTCCACTATCAACCTCATAACCAGAGCTGTTCCACACAGTTTTTGTGCAATTAGTATAAATATTTACAGTAAAATTAAGGGAAAAATAAGATATGTTTATAGTGGAATTATCTTCAGGCGCAAGCAGGGTTACGTTTACAGGGATTTGTTCTTCACTTGCGTTTACTGTAAAAGTCCAATTACTTTCATTCCCCAAAGCCTCATTTGAACTATTTCCCGCATCAACACAATAAACATTCCAGGAATAATTTCCATTATCCATCTCATTTATAATAAATTTCATAAGTCCGCTGCCTGTTGAATTTCCAGTGTCGATTTCTGCACCACTGCCATTCCATACCTGAATGGTGCAATTAGCCTGAATATTAACATTATAAGTAAGGTTGAAAGTGCTTACATTCATTATAGTTCCATTTTGGGGTGAAAGTAAAGTAATATTGATTGGGGTAAAACCCCTGGCAATAAATTGTGTTGTATTTACCAAACTCATTGTTCCATTATTGGCATATATTGTGAAATTAAATTCTCCTGACAAATGAGTTGGAACTTGGAAATTAAAACCAAACCATGCGGTGCCATTTAACTGGTTTGAAGTGTTTGTCCAGTTCAGTAAATTGGTTGTATTTTCAAATAAAGAAGTCCAGTTTGTGTTTTCTGAACCTATAAAAATACTTGAAATGTTTTCAACACTCCCTGTAGTATTCACAAAGATTTCAGAAACATTTTGATTTTCAGTATTTATTATAAAATTAAATGAATATCCCTGAGAAACATTTATTTGAGTCATGTTGTTTGAAGAAATATCACTTCCATCCAAAGAGATATTTGTTATATTGACTGCAAGAACAATAACCGACAAACAAATCAAAGTTAAAATAAACAGACCAGAGATTGCCAACTTTTTTGAATTTCTTATTTTTAATCCGCTTAATGAAAACAACATAATATTAGTTTAATATATTTATAATTAAAAGTATATTTTAAAGGATATATGATTTTATTAATAAAAAATAATTAAATATTTTATTAAATTAAAGCCTTGCCGAATTAAATTGGTAATTGCATCAAATTTCCAATCGCATCAAGTTTATAAAAGTTCTATAAATTTTTAAATCTCTCAATAACTCTTTCCCTTCCAATCGCATCAACCAGCATTGCAATCCTTGGTCCTTGTTTCCTCCCAATCAAAACCTGATAAATTAACTGGAAAAATTCTTTCCCTTTTGGTTTTACAATTCCAAAAATCTGCTGTTGCAATTCATCAGTTGAACTATTTTTTTTTAGAAGTTCCATAATTTCTTTTAATCCTTCTCTCTGGTCTTCTGTGATTTCCACTTTATTATCAACAAGTTGAATTTTAACAGTTTCAGGGGCGTATTTCTCAACCCAATTCTCCACTTTTTTTGACCTTTCAATTGCCAGCTCCAGATCAATTCCGTCCATCTCAATTCCCCTTTCCTTCATCATCTTTGAAATATAATTTTTCAGTTCTGATTTTTGAACAACCTGAACTAATAAAACAAGTTCTGAAAAAGAAACTCTTTTTGGACAAGTTTTATACTCTTTGATTCTTACTAATTCATATTTTCTTTTTAAATCCTCATCAGTTTCTTCAAGACCAAAATAAATTCTCTCGCACTTGTCAAACTCATTGTAAATATTGTAAACATCCAAATCAAACGGAATAAATATTGTTTTATTTAATCTCTGCGCATAAATAAATCTTACAACTTCGGGTTCATAGATTTCAAGCAACTGCGAAACTGTCGCTATGTTTCCCTTTGAACTTGACATCTTTTCCTTCTGTCCTTTCAAATGAATGAATTCGTACATTGGACCAACTGGAGGATTATAACCAAAAATTTCTTTTGAAATTAAAACTCCTGTGTCCCACGAACCTCCTTTTGATTTGTGGTCTTTTCCAGAACTCTCAAAGTCAACTCCATAATAAGCCCATCTTGCGGGCCAGTCCACCCTCCATTTAATATTCACAACATTGGTAACTTCCCTAAAATCAATCTCGTTTTCATTTCCGCAGGAACAGGTGTAAGATATTTTATAACCTCCAAGATATTCTATTTTTGTAAAATCCTTCCCGCATTTTTCGCAATAAGCTCCCACCGGAACCCAGCCATCAGCCAAAGGTTCTTTCCTAAATTTATTAAGAAGCTCTTTTATTTTTTCTGTTTTTTCCAGAGCAATTTTTATATTCTCCGCGAAAGTTCCTTTCCCATATAACTCCGCGGCTCTCAGATAAACAGGTTCTATATTTAATTGTTTCATCTCCTGAATTATCAAAGACTCAAAATGTTCTGCGTAAGAATTATGGCATCCCCAAGGGTCGGGAACTGCGCTCAGAGGCATTCCCAAATATTTCTCAAATTCTTCAGGAACTCCTTTAGGAACTTTCCTGAATCTATCAAAATCATCCCAAATATACAAAAACTTCGCAGATTTGCCTGATTTCAAAATTGACTGATAAACAAAATATTGGGTCATTATTTCCCTTGCATTCCCTATATGAACCACTCCTGAAGGGGTAATACCGCTCTCTACAATATAATCTTCCTTAGCTCCTCGTTCTATAACCTGCTTCGCAAAATTATCCGCCCAGTGCATAAATTTATCTAATAATTATAAACTCCTCAATATTTATTTACATTTATTATTGAGTTCTATTTTTTCCGAGAGAATGGATTGAATTATGTGGAAATATCTTCTGCATTCCATATTTCAAACATGAATGTGTCAAATTCTCCTTATTTTCCTGTTTTCAAAGACAATAATTTTGCATTTTTTATCTATTTTATGACCAATTTATAATTTCAATATTTTTAAACATGAGTCTATAAATTTTCCGTTAGTTTCTGCGACTTAAAAATATATAGCTTACAAGCTTATCTCAATACACTCCTCCGCTAAACCAGATATTTCTTGCTTCTTCTACTTCTGATTTATTCACCTCATTGGAATCAGCTTTCCATCTGGCTATGAATGACATTAGTTCGGGCATGTCAATTAGATTGTCATGGTTGGTGTCTGCTTTGTGCCCGCTACCAATTGAAAAAGTAATATTCCAGTCATTTTCATTGTAATAGCCGTCAGTGGAATTGCATCTTATGTAATAGATATAAGTATGGGTGTTTTCCAAGTCAGTAACCAAAGTAGAATGATTTGTTGAGTTGGTGTTTGTGAAATTGAATTCCAGGTCTGTATAATTTGTGTTTGAGATATTGGAATATCGGCAGGTTGCGTTGATATTTGTTGTCAAGGATTCTAAAATCACAACAGTATACTGATAAGCTGCATTATATTCATCATCGCCCCCCCCGATTTAAATTTAATTGGGAAAATCTCAAGGTTCTCATAATTATATTTTCATTTATATGAATTACTCAATTAAGCAGAGTTCTGGATATATCAATAAAACCAAGTGTCATTTACAAACAAATAACCCAAGATATCATTCTATAATTAAATACTAAATTATGGGCCTGTAGCTCAATGAAACTGTAAACCAGATAACAGTTTTGGGCAATTGGATAGAGCACTGGACTTCGGATCCAGGTGTTGGGGGTTCGAGTGAGCCCTTTATTTTAAAAAGAAAAATAATTAAATGCAACGAAAAGAAAGGTCTCTGAAAATCCTCCCAGGCTCATTTTAAACTTAATTAATCTGGATTATAAATCTCAATATTAATAAAAATCCAATATCAATTATGAAAAAATTTACATATTCAATACTTTTGATGTTAGTGGCTTTATCAGCAGTAATAGGTCTAAGCATCACCAATACATATGTGTTAAAAAATAATCCTGAAAATCTGGAAGTAACCGTATATAATTCGAACCTTGGAGTGATTAAGGAACTAAGAACGCAATACCTGAACACAGGAACTAACCATCTTCTTTATGAAGGAGTTGCCTCAAAGATTGACCCAACATCTGTAAAAATAAAATCAATAAATGGAAATGTGGAAATAATCGAACAAAATTACAGGTATGATTTAATAAGCAAATCTAAAATCTTGCAAAGATATATTGGCAAAAATATAACCGCATATCAGACTTACGGAGACAAAAAAGAAATTGTGGAGGGGACTTTATTAAGCTACAGCAATAATCAACTAGTATTAAAAACCCGGGAAGGAATAAAATTATTTTCTTCGGATGATCTTGACCTGCAGGAATTACCTGAAGGTTTGATAACAGTTCCAACTCTTGACTGGCAAATATACACCGAAGAAGAAAAAACACATAATCTGGAAATGTCTTATATGACTTCCGGGATGAGTTGGAAAGCTGACTATGTTGCAACAATAAATAAAGATGACACAAAACTGGATTTCAATGGTTGGGTAACAGTGACAAATAATGCTGGAACAACATTTAAAAACACTTCATTAAAACTGGTCGCCGGAGATGTAAATAGGGTAACCACACCAAGAGGGTATTCAGATAATACGGTCTATGCTGAAAAATCCAGTGGTGGTGGAAGCAGTTTTGAAGAAGAAAATTTGTTTGAATACTATATGTACACACTACAGAGAAGAACAACCCTAAACAATAATGAACAAAAACAGATTTCTTTCATCGACTCAGAAAATATTAATGTTGAAAAAGAATTTGTGTATGAAAATAACCGGTGGTATGGAAGCAACAAAAAAATAAATGTTATGCTTAACTTCGATAATACTAAAATCAATAACCTGGGCATTCCACTCCCAAAAGGAACAATAAAAATCTTCAAAAAGGACAATGAAGGAAAACTTCAGTTCATAGGAGAAGATGGGATTGACCACACACCAAAAGATGAAACCCTGAGACTGCTTGTAGGGCAGGCATTTGATATTGTGGGTGAAAGAACGCAAGTGGATTATAATAAATTAGCGGGATGGTATGAATATAAATGGAAAGTAACTCTAAAAAACCACAAAGACGAAAATATTGAAGTCACAGTTCTTGAGAATACTGGAGGTGATTGGGAAATTGTTAACGAAAATTACCCGCACACCAAAGAATCAAATTATAAATTGAAATGGAAGATTCCCGTAACAGCAAATTCCGAGTCTAATTTGGAATACACAATCAGGTACAAACGCTGGTAAACTATTTTTTAATTTTTTTGTATATTTTAATTTATAATTCATTCTTTCTAATTCAAAAACCAGGAATATTAATTTAAAAATGATTTTGACATTCAATTACAAATCAAAAACCCCAACCCAGGCTTTCTTCAGGTTTTCATCCCCAAGGAAAAAAGGGTAATTTAATTTTTCAAGTTCTCTCAATAAATTGTCCAACCCCTGAACTTTTACAAGTTCAAGAAGCGATTTTATTTCCCCTTCCTCGCCAATCTTTTTGAAAATTAAATGATAGGAATAAAACTCAAGATATTCTTCTTTTGAAACGCTCTCAGTTTTATAAATCTTCTTTGAAATTTTCTCAAGGAAAAATCTGTGCATATCCTGCTTAAACCCATACTTGACAGCTTTCAAATCAGCAAAAAAGTTCTGCACAAATTCAACAAGTTTTGGAACTTCAAGTTTCTCTTTAATTTCCTGGTTCACTTTTTCTTTTTCATCAATCAACATAAAAACAAACCTTGCGAAATACCCGTTAAATAAAAAATTATGTTCAAGAATCCTGCTTTCAGGATTGATAATAATTTCCATATCTTCGTCTGCTTCACCTCCAATAAAATCGGTCTTGTAGCTGGTTGATATTTTTATGTGATTGAATCTAAGGGGGTAATCAATTTTTGAAAAAAGATTTTTCACAGAATTTTTTAATTGTTCGTTTTCTATATCCAGACGTAGTTTAGTCATAATTATATATAATTATAGTGATTATATAATCCTTTGAATAGAATTTAAAACCAAACTTAAATAAAACTCATTGAAAATCGGTTTCAATATTTAGATAAATATTAATTAAATAATTCCCAACTTAACCCCAATATCTCCGGCAGAGAATTCAGAGTTTAGTTTTAATATTGCTCTCTTTGCTCCTTTTCTTGTAATCAATATATTTACTTTGTCTAATTTTACTTTGAACTCCTCTTCAAAACTTTCCTTAACATCTTCTCTCCAGATATCCAACCCTTTTAGCTGAAATACCAACTTATTCTCATCTTCGATCAATCTTACGGCTTTCTCTGAAGTTACCGGGTAATCAACTAAATCCCAAAAATTAATTTCGTCCATCATATTAATTTATTTGTCTGCTCAACAGCGGATTTTGTCCATAATGTAAGTCTTCCAGGTATTGTTCCTGGGGCAAGTTTCTCAACATTCAATTCACTAACAAGAGATACATCAACACCTTCTATATTTCTTGCTGCTTTCTGTAATTCGCATTTATCAGATACAACAATTAAAGTGGATTTCTTCTTTTTGTACTTTCTTCCCCGTGTTTTTCCTCTTCCTGCCCTGACTTTTTTCTCTTTTGCCCTCTCAAGTTCTTTTTCAAGACCTAATAACCCTAAAGCAGAAAACACTTCTTTGGTTTTCTGTATACTAGAAAAATCATCAGAGATTATCAAAGGCACCTCATTCAAATTATCAATTTTATGACCTCTCTTTAATATTAATTCTTTATTTACTGAAGCTGAAATGGCTGAATAAAGAGCGAGTTTCCTCTCTTTTTTATTCATTTCTCTCCCAAAATTCCTCTCCGCTTTCGGAGGATGGGCTTTTCTACCTTTTATTACCTGAGGAGCTTCTCTTGCCCTGAATAACATAGGTCCCTGACCATGAATCCTTGGTAATCTCGCCATTTCTCTTCCGGCCATTCTTGCGTGAGTATAAGCTGTAGAACTGCCATGATAATGCGCGCTTGTCCTTAAACCAGCAAGCTTATCTGCCCCATATTTTTGCCTTCTGTTTGCCTGTGAGATGACAACTGCTTTTTTTATTAAATCCTCTCTTAAAGGGTAATTAAACACTTTGCCTAATTGTACAGTCCCCTGTTTTTCCCCTTTCATTGAATATACATCTACCATAACTTTCTTAAATAAATTTTAAAATAACCTATATTACTGAAAGTTCTATTTGTATAAACCTAGAGACTATTATGGGTAATCAATCTTTTAAAGGGTTTTCTCCTAATTCAACAAAATACACCCATTACCTTAAAATTTCGATTATTTTGATGTTTTTAATAATTTTGCCCACCTGCTCTGTAATTCTGGCCTCTCCAGCAACATACCTTACAGAAATAGCTACTGCAGAATTTGACCATAATGGAACACTTATAACCCGGGCAAATCTTGGTTATGTTGAAGTAGAATTATTCAATACAGAAGATGTTCTCCAAAACATAGAACTCATTTTATCAAATATAATTGGAACAAACTTAGTTGACCGTGAAGCCTACGCAGCAGTTGCTGCCTCCCCTTCAAGCGGCGATAGGACAAGATTATATTTGGATACAACTGAAAGTGAAGAAACAATTTATTACAGATTTAATAATGCGCCTCTCGTAACAATAAATATTAACTACTGGAACGAAATTGGAGGGAAAGACCTTGCTCCTGAAAACAACACAATTAATTTTGAAATCTTCCTGAACGCAAGTGAATCTCTAAATAATACAGAATTCGGTCTAAGAATAAATAGAGATGCTTCGGGAACAAATGATTCTATGAATATCCTGACAGTGGATGCAGATTCAGGAACGGTTTCTTTGGTGGATAGCGACTTTGATGGTTTTAATGATATTATTCAATGGAATGGCAACCTGAATCCAAATGTAAAAATAAATTTTACAAGTGAAATAATCCAAAATATAAATTATCCTGAAAACCACTTGATGATTGATATTGACTCGCATGAAAGTTCTCTTAATCATTATAAATCAGGAACCTTTACAGGAATCACATTTTCAACCAGACTTGCAAAAGGTCCTGTAAGACAAGGGTTGCGTATAATAGCAAAAGAAACAAACTGGACGATAATGGGTTTTATGAAAAATATAGCAAACGGACTTGTATATGAAGTCTATAACTGGAATATTTACAAAGTGCTTAACAATGGTTCTCTTGAAAACACTTCTGTATTATCCAGTCCAATAAAAAAAGACTTTCTTTACCCAGGAGGTATGACAATCACGCAACTTGACTGTGAGGATAATTCCACCAACTGCACAGATATCTATGATACCGGAATTCCAATAACCTCCATTGAAAAGCCAACAGCACCAAATATATACTATGCACCTTCCTTTAACTGGAGTATTAAATGGGGCATCTCAGATTACTTTGGGATTATTAATGAAAAAGTAAATCTCCCTATTTTTTACCAGATGGATGTTGAACTGGACAAAAGAATAAATCTTATTTGTAATGATGAAACCAAAAGGCTTCTCAGTATTGAAGATGAAATAAAACATCTTGGACATGCAACCCTGCAACTTGCAAATATCAGCATAAATATTACTGGATTGGATGGATGGGAGAATTCAACTCCGGAAATTTTTTATGTAAATAACACAAATGAAACAAAGATAACTAATTACACCTGCCTGCGAACCGGCGATATTCTGACAATAAATATACCATCAACCACCTCAGAAAAAATTCAAGTAAATGAGTTTATTTTGATTAAATACAATCTCTCCCGTGGTCCTGAAATCTCTGACCATACATATAATTTTGGGTTAAATACAATAGTCACGACAAAAAGCGGAACTCCTGTAGAAAAAAATTTGAGTGAGAATATTACGGTACCTGGACTTAAAAAAGAAGGTGGGGGAAGTAGTGGCGGAGGTGGTGGGGGTAGTATGTTCGAAACAAAAGATTTCATAGATATTCTAAAAATAAGAGCCACCAATAAATTTATAACTGCGGCTCTGATTGAAAATGAAATATCATTTAAAATAATTGATGCAGGAAACAAAGGAATCAGAGATCCAATATTTTTCATTTATCTGCCTGAAAAATCAAAGATGTACTTGGACAAAGCAAATGTCTTCCTGTTAAGAAATAACAGAAAAGAAAAATTAAATGTTGAAATTAAAAAAACAGGTAATAAAATAATAGGTTCAGGAAGTTACACTGAATATGTGGTTCAAAAAATAACAGGATCTACAGAAATATTTGCGCTTGAGAATGAAGATATCTTAATTATTAATTACAGGGCATATATTCCTTTAGGCACCAGTAAAATTATAACTCGTTTATACGGATATAATTATTACGATGACATCCATATGTTTGAAGATGCAATTACAAAAATAAGGAGAGAATATTGGAAACTTCAGAACCTCGAGATAAAAGAGAGTAATTTTGAAACCAACAAAATATTTGTTGGAAAACCTGTGGCTTGGATTAAAACCATAGAAATTTATAATCCAAATGATAGGGTGGTAAAAGAAATGTATACATCAAAAATCCTGTCTGACCGGCTAAACAGTAAAGTAAAAGAATCAAAAAACGGGAGCACCTATGACATTCCAAT
>QMZS01000002.1 GCA_003663295.1 Candidatus Aenigmatarchaeota archaeon
CATAATAATTCCCCCTTTGTTGGCGCAGTTGAGTCTGTGTGTCCTGTGTTGTTTAAGTTGTGCTGGAACATTGACCAGGTGTCGTTGTAGCCGTCTACTTGATACCACATATCTGAGGTTTCTATAGATGTTGCATTTAGCAGTGGTGTGTTGTCATTTGTGTAAGTGTTGTTTTTTGGGAGGTTTATTGTTGCTATTGGGGTTGTTGTATCTATTACGAATTTATAAATCTCGGAGGTGTTCGCTAAAATACTGTCGTTGCAGGTGACTTTCCAGTAATATATTGTTTCGTTCAGGTTTGTCCAGTTGAAAGTATATAATGTTCCGTTCTGGCAGTTTGTTGTTGTGTTTATCAGGGTGGTTGGGTTGATTGTGTTGTCTGCGTAGATGTAGGCTGTCATGTTATCTCCATCAGGGTCTGTGCAAGTCCAGTTTAATAAAATATAATTTGTGTTTATGTAAGAATTGTTGTCCGGGGAGTTTAGGGTTGATTTGTTTGGGGGATTATTTCCATCTCCTGAGTATTCCCAGATTGTTAAATTGTGTTCAGAACCCAAAATTAATGTAAAGTTCAATTCACCGCTGATTTGGGTGAAACTGCAGTTTGAGTTATTGCAATTATTCCCATCATAGATTGCAGTGTAATTAATTGATGTGTTTGGCATCTGCACTGTCAGATTTGTGGAACCTGTACCCCCAAGGTATATAGTTGCATTGTTCAAATTGGTATGCGGTGAAGTTGCTGACAATATAATTACATCTGCATTTGACATTGATTTTATTTCAGGGGTTATTGTATAATCATAAGTTATATTTACATAAGATGGGTGTGTGGAATTTGTTTTCCAGAAGGGGTCTCCAGTATTGCCAGTAATTCCTTCTGTTAATTTTAAAGCGAACCAATACCAACTCATTGCATAATCCATTGTCCAATTCAAATCAGTAAAATTCAGATTAATCCAGGAATAGTTTGTGGCTTCCGCAACAGTCTGATTATAATCTACAATTTTATTATATGAAAGATATTTTTGAACACCTATATAAGAATCTGTGCGTCCTACTTCATACCAGACAGAAATATTTATATCTTTGATTAGGTTTGGAGTAAAAACCAATAAATTATCCGGGGATGCCTGAATCCATTCTAAACAAGTCCAGTTTTCTTCTGTTGCAGGCGGTGTTGAAATCAATGATTTCGCATCACTGTAAACTGGCTGACCATGAACAGGCTCAATACCCCTAAAATAATAATCTGCTTTTCCTGTTGTTGCATTAACAAGAAATGCATAGCTTCTCTTAACGGTATTGTTTTTATTATCTGTTATATTTACCAACAAAGAATAAAGACCTGATCTTGTTACTGTAAAATTTCCTGTAATATTGTTTCCAATTGCTGAAATGTTTACTATTTCTGCTGGTCTTGTAGAAATATCTGATGTGAAATTACTGCATTTAGTTCCGTTTAGATAATAAACAGAAATATTAAATTTAACCAAATCATCCATATTTACAATCTGCGTGTTTACTGAAACATTAATCATTTTGTTTTGAAGATTGTGAAGATATTTATTGGATATATGTGTCTGATTATCACCTCCATCGTAAATGTCATTAAGATTATCCGAGATTATATTGCTTGTTAATGTGTTGTTGTAAGCTGAACTTGTGAGATAACCACCATTCCTATTAGAGTATATAATATTATTGGTTAAATTATTGTAAGCTGAAGTGGTTAGATAAACACCATAATACCAGCTGGTGTTTACAGTATTATCTCTGATATTATTGCTCTCAGAATGATCCGCATAAATACCGTACCTGTTGTTGTACAACTTATTATCAGTTACTTTATTGTTGTCAAAATAAGAAAATTTTAAACCATATCTATTGTTATTCACAATATTTCCTGTAATATTGTTGTTATCACTTAAAACAGCATAAAAACCATTTGTATTTGAATTTAATATATTGTCAACAAAAGTTATATTATTTGAATACGCTGCGTAAAGACTATAACCCCAGTCAGTTAAAGTGCAGTTTTTTATTGTTATATCTACGTTTATCTGAGGATTCCGGTAGATATAGATTCCATGCGCTGAGCCTGTATCAATCCCGTCTATTGTATTTCCCTGGCAGTCAAGTGTGATATTATTTATAGAAATATTCATACAATAAGATAATCCTGAATTTGAAATAGAATTATTTAAATAATAAATTTCTCCAGAAACATTTAAATCTGCGCATGAAGATATATTTATCTCAGCGAATGAAACCTGAATAAACAACACAAAAATCAGGCATGGAATTAAAAAAATTCGTTTCATAATTCAAACCATTTATCGCAAATCAAATCCGCAAAATAGAATAATTCACAATACATAATTAATAGGTCTTTTGTTATTTACGGCTATAAACCTTGCTTAAATATAGAATGAAACCTCATCCAGATTATAAATAAACAAAAAAGAATTCTTTAAAAATCATTATCTAAAATTTAAGAAATAAGCTAATTATGCGGGGGTAGCCAAGTGGTCAAAGGCGCAGGGCTTAGGACTCTGTCTGTTAGTCAGTTCGGGAGTTCGAATAACCTTTATTCATTTTATCTGTGATGGATTAAAGAGAACGAGTATCTCCCCTCCCGCACACCTAAAATTAACCAGCAGATGACTTAAATTATTTTATTTGTAAAGTGTTTATGACAGAAAACAAAATGAAGGAAATTAAAATTGAGAAAATCGTGCTTAATATAGGCACAGGAGAGCCAGGAGAGAAACTGGAGCACGCAAAAACAATTCTTGAGAGAATAACCAATAAAAAGCCGGTTTACTGCAAAACCAAGAAAAGAAGCACTTTTGGTGTTGCAAAAGGCAGAGATATAGGTGTTGTTGTGACAATTAGAGGTAAAGAAACAAAAGAGTTCCTGACAAGGTTTTTTAAGGCAAAAGAAGGAAAATTGAATAAAAGATGCTTTTCAGGAAGAACATTTTCATTTGGAATCTCTGAATATATTGAAATACCTGGAACAGAATATGACCCTAAAATAGGAATTTTCGGGCTTGATGTGTGCGTAACCTTAAAAAGAGCTGGGGGATTCACAGGCAATAAAATAGGTAAAAAACACATGATTTCCTCTGAAGAATCTGTTAATTTTATAAAGGATAATTTTGAGATTGAAATTGTTTAATTATTAACCGCAAAATCACTCTAATTATTTAGGTAAACTAATTATGCTCCTGAAAAGACAAAAATCCGAAATTAATTTAAATCCAATCCAAAGAGGTGGGATTCTGACAAAAGAAGGCAGAGAAGCTCTCATAGAATTCGGAGATGGCTATGCAACTTATGACCTAAGTCCTGGGCTAGAAATAGAAGATATGCCCATAATCAAAAATTTCATTGAAAAAGAATTGCCTGAATTTCTTGAATCTGATATCGCAAAATTTACTCTTGGGGCAAGAGAAGGAATATTTAATGTTATGCACTGCATCACAAAACCCGGGGACACAATAATTGTTGACGGGAATCGGCACTATTCCACAATCACCGCAGCGGAGAGATGCAAGTTAAATATTGTTGAGGTTAAAAATTCAGGGAAACCAGAATACAAAATAAATATTGAGGATTATGAAAACCTGATTAAAAAACACAAACCATCGATGATTTTACTTACCTATCCTGATGGAAATTATGGCAATATTCCGGATGCAAAAAAACTCGGAACAATTGCAAAAAAATATGAAGTTCCTTATTTAATTAATGGGGCTTATTCTGTTGGACGGATGCCAATATCAATGAAAAAACTCGGGGCTGATTTTATAATTGGTTCATGCCACAAATCAATGGCTTCTTCAGGACCCTTGGGTATTTTAGGAGCAAATAAAAAATGGGAAAAAATACTTTTTAAAAAATCAGAATTGGTAAATAAACAAATTGAATTTATTGGTTCTGAATCCAGAGGAACTGCGGTAGCAACATTAATTGCTTCATTCCCAAAAGTAAAAAAAAGAATTGAAAACTGGGATGAAGAAGTCGAAAAAGCAAAATATTTTTCATCTGAAATAGAAAAACTTGGGATAATGCAACTCGGAGAAAAACCTCATAACCATGATTTGCTTTTTTTTGAAGCTCCTGTTTTATATGAAATTTCGCAGAAACATAAAAAGAGAGGTTACTTCCTGCATCAGGAACTTAAGAAAAGAGGCATTTCAGGAATAAAGGCGGGGCTTACAAAAAACTTTAAAATATCCACATATCAACTCACAAAAAAAGAGCTTGATAAAGTTGTGTCTGCTTTTAAAGAAATTATTGATGAAAATTTATAGATATTGAATTTCACCCACCAAAAATAATTTGATTGTCCGATAACAACAAATAAATTAAAAACGTGCTAATTATCTAATTAATCAAGATAAATTATGCCAAAGACATATACATTTAAAAATGATGTGCTTAAAATAGATTGCATGAATTGCATCTATGGTTCATCCGTGGAAGACTTCCCAGAATGTATGAGTGAAGTTATAAATGACTTAATGTCTGTAAAAAACGCAAAATCAACAATTCTTGCAAAAGAAAGAGAATATGAATATGGTTTTGAACAAACTCGAATGCTGCTGGAAATTGCGAAACTCATAGAGAAAATAACGGTAAATAAATGGTTCTCATATAAAAATTTGGTTACAGAAAAATGCGACAGGTGTGTATCTTATAGAACTGATTTTTTAAACAATCTAATATCACAGAAATTAAGAACTGATCCAATTGGGGCTTATGTAATGTTAATCCGAAGAATCAGGCACACAAAAGTGCTTACTGAAAGAACAAAAGGAATATGCCAAGGATGTTATAATCATTATCTAAAAAAAACACTCGGCCCTTTAAAAAAAAGACTTGAAGAAACAACACTTATTAAAAAATCCCTGGACTTTTTGCCGGGCTATAAAATTGGAGATAGATCAATATACCGTCAAATTTTTATTCCTTCAGTCAGACCTAATTTTACTTACACAAAATATCTGGCAACCCCACCAGACAAAGCCGAAATGGTCGACAGTTATCAGGTTAATGATGCAAAAGTTGAAATTTATAAAGTGCCCGGTGAAGTCAGAAGGCTGTATCAATTAATTCCTCTCGAATTCGGACTTGAAGAAAGAGAATATGAATTGCTGGATCGAGCAAAAAGATATATGGCGAGCCACAGACCTCTTGAAAAAGAAGAATTTGCATCCTCGGAAGTGAGAAAAAATTTCTATAATATTGGTCTGGATATGCTCAGGGATTTGGCGGGTTCCGCAAATATTTCAGAAGATAGATTAAAAATTATTGCATCCATCCTTGTAAGATATACCGCCGGAATAGGTATTCTTGAGATAATATTATCGGATGATCATGTCCAGGATGTGTTTGTTAATTCTCCGCCAGGCACCTCCCCGATTTACCTCATCCACAGCAATTATGGTGAATGTTCAACAAATATAGTCCAGACAAAAGAAGATGCGGAATTGCTTGCAACAAGACTTAGATTAAGTTCTGGAAGACCTCTTGACGAAGCCAACCCAGTCCTTGATGCTGAAGCAGATGTTCCTGGGGGAAGGGCAAGGGTTTGTGCCATCATGGAAACTTTATCTCCCGGCGGTCTTGGTTTCGCTCTTAGAAGACACAGAGAAAGACCCTGGACATTCCCTCTTTTCATTTCACAACATATGTTTAATCCTCTTGCCGGAGGATTGTTATGGTTTATCATCGATGGAGGTAGATCAATGCTTATTGGAGGGACCAGAAGTTCTGGAAAATCCTCCTTGCTTGGGTCAATAATATCACAAATAATGAAAAATAAAAGAATTATTTCAGTTGAAGATACTCTTGAACTTCCTCTAACAAAATTCAGGGAACTTGGATTTAATGTAACAAGACTAAAATCAAGGTCGGTTATCACAATGGTTGAAACCGAACTTCCAACAGAAGAAGCATTAAGAGTTTCATTAAGGCTTGGAGATTCCTGTTTGATAATTGGTGAAGTGAGAAGCACAGAAGCATTGGCTCTTTACGAAGCCATGCGTATTGGGGCTATGGCAAATGTTGTTGCAGGAACAATCCACGGTGACAGCGCCTACGGTTTATTTGACAGGGTTGTGAATGACCTTAATGTTCCGCCAACCAGTTTCAAAGCAACCGACCTTGTAGTGATTAACAATACTCTAAAAAGCGCTGATGGTTTGCATTCATTTAGAAGAACAATTGAATTCACAGAAATTAGAAAACACTGGAAAAAAGATCCTTCAGAAGAAAAAGGTTTTGTTGATTTAATGACTTACAACGCAAAAAAAGATGAACTGGAACCGAGTTCAACTCTGCTCGCGGGTGAAAGCGAAATATTGAATTCCATCGCAAGAAATGTTAAAGAATGGAAAGGTAATTGGGATGCGGTATGGAACAATATTAATCTGAGAGCAAAAATTCTGGAAACAATTGTGAAACTTTCCCAGGAAGCAAAAAATCCCGAACTTCTTGAAGCCACCACAATAGTGCAATCAAACTCGCAATTCCATATACTTTCAGAAGATGTGAGGGAAGAAGTAGGATTTATGGACACAGAAGAAATTTACAAAAGATGGCTTGTATGGTTTAAACAACACATAAAAGAACTGACAGAAGCTTAATTTATAACTTAACTTTTGCGGTATAAATACTATTTATGTTGCCAATAATATAGTTTCCAAAAGTTGTGAAGTGGTTCGGGGATTCTTTTAATGATGTTTTTTCTTCCGCCAACTGCGAAGATTCCAGCAATATATCATAGGTTTGATTACAAACGAAAACAAAACCATTGCGGGAATCCCAATATTTGTCTAGGTCTTTGATTTCTAGTTCCTGTGCAGGGTATTTGCGGAATGCATTGAATCATATGGAAATAACTAGGTTTCAAGGCTCAAATCAAACAGGATTATTTTTGTTGGCGGGAAGAGAATGAATGTGTACGAATTTAAGAAAACAATACTCAAAGAAAAATTCAAAGAAATTGAAGTCGGGGATAAAACCTATTGGACATTCACAAAGGTTGTTGACTTAAGCAAACTGAATAAACTCCGTTTGGTTATTTCTTATGACCACAAAAAGTTGGAATGAAATCCAGTATATTTAATTACAAATTGCAATTACTGGAATGCAAAGAGGGTTGTTTATTGTTATTCACTGCGTTTTTCAATAGAGGCTTTTTATAAAGATACGAAACAGAATCTGAGTTTGGGGTGTTGTCAACTGAGGTCGCTTGAAGGAACCAAGAGATACTGGTCTCTTGTGAACTCGGCTTATTCTCTTCTGAAAATGGATATCTGCAAGAGTAAAGTTCATAAGAGTTTGGAATCTGATATGGCTATCGGAACGCAATGTAAAGAAACGAGTAAAGATCTTCTCAAATCCCTTGTGTTGTGGATGTATAGGAATGCGTCAAAGAATATGGGTGTGAATCGGATATTATGGGTATTATTGGGGTGAGGGTTTAAATACCGCAAAAGTTAAATTATAAGTACTATTATGGCAATTAAATTCAAAGACTTTGAAAAACTTGAGATAAAAATAGGGGAAATTTTGTCAGCGGAAAAAGTAGAAGATTCCGATAAACTGCTTAAACTTGAAGTAAATCTTGGTGATGAAAAAAGACAGATTGTGGCCGGAATCGCTGAAAGTTTTGAACCTGAAAATCTAATTGGAAAAGAAATTCCAATTATTGCGAATCTTGAACCTCGAAAAATCCGGGGTGTTGAAAGTCAGGGAATGATTCTTGTAGTTGACGCAAAAGATAAAATGGTTCTATTAAATCCTGAAGAAGAAGTTCCTCCAGGGAGCGTTGTTGGATAATATCCATATATAAATATCTTACAATCTATTGATAAACAATCTAATTATAAAAATATCTGAAATTCCATTTTACAAAAGTCCTGATGAATATCATGCGGGGAGGCATCACTTCGCACTGCGCTTAAGTATTTCTTTCTGGATAAAAAATTCTCCTATCGATAACTGGATAAATTTACTGAACATAATTACGGAAGTTTTAGCCCCCTTATTGCAAAAATATTGCATGATTTCGGATTAAAAGTAATTCTATATAAAAAGATTGTTCCTGAAAAAACATTAATGGAAAAATATGCCTGATTGGAAAATAGCATCTTTTTTGATGAAGATAAAAAACATGATGCAAAATCTATTACTCCTTACTTGAAATATTGTGTTGGTTTTCTCACAAAAAAAGTAGGCTCATATATCAAAATCTTTCAATTAAGAAAATTCAACAATTTTTAGATGAAGGAGTTCTCTTGATTACTTATCTCAACTATTTCAAAATTTATCCCAAAGAAAAAAAGAACCTCCTTCAGGACATGTGGTTGTATTAACAGGACCTGATAAGACCCATATTTATATTCATGAAAATAATCCCTTGCATGCAGAACCAAATAAAAAAATAACAAATAATTTATTTCTTAAAAGTTGGTGTGATGACAAAGAATTTTTTGAAAGTTTAATTGTTTGTAAATCTTAAAATAAAATTTGAGTATAAATATTTTCCAGGAAAAAATAAATTAAAAAGATGCTGGACAAAGCAAAAACCATCAATTTAATCGAGAATAAAATTGTTGAACTTGCTGTGAAGATAAAATTAATAGAATGTGATAATATAAAAAATAGCGGGAATTTCTTATGCACAGATTTATGGATTTTAATTGAATAAATATAATTTATTATGGACAAAAAAATATTTATTAAAGAATTTTTTAAATTGGACTTGAAAAAGATTCTAATACTCTTTATTTTTAATCTCACCACAATATTACGGTTATATATTTTATTTAAACTTGGTGGATATTCCGCTATATGCGACCCTTTACCTTGCCCAGACATAACACTATTTGCACACTGGCTTGCTTATGAAATTGGCTTAACTATAGCCATAATTCTGATATTTATTGATTATATATTTGTAAGTCTAACTAAAACATATCTTGATAAACTAAAAAAATGAAAGGACAATGGTTTATTGTTGCGGCGGTTTTATTTTCATTCTCCCTCTTAAGTGTATTTAATATATTTGAAAGTTATTCGGAAATGGATTTTACTTCTGTTCTAAAAAATGACGAGGATGTAATTTCATCAAATATAATCAGGGAACTGAAACAAATTGAAAAAAATTCAACCAATGCAGGCAATCTTGAAGCTGATGTTTCCGAATTCCTTGAAATGACAGAAGCAAATTTAATCGGTAAAGGCTATTATTTTGAATATAATTTTTCGGCAAGTTCTCCAAACGATTTGAATTACAATCTAACAATTAAAGGGAGAAATATGGAAATAAAATATAAATCATAAATTAATTAAAAATCATAATCTGGAATAAATCCCTTGTTCCAAGAGCAATTCCAAGAAGAATTACTACAAGTTTGAGCCAGTTGCTGAAACCCTTGTCATCCAGATAATTATCTATTGCCTGAATAAGAAGTAAAGAAACCACCAATTTCATTATGAAAAAAATACCTACATTGCCAGCCCATTCAAAGATTAAATTTGGGAGAACATGCTGTTCCAAATGTCCATAAAACTCCATACCAATAAATGTTGAACTTGCGTCCGCCAACTGCGAGAAAATAACGGCTTTATTCCAAAAACTTTTTGTTAATTTTGTAAAATTTCCCAGACCAAACACCAACAGGAAAATCAATAAATCAAGACCTAATATCTGAACCGCGGGCATAAAATTTGAAAAGGGCAATTGCGTGAAAAATATTCCCACAAGAATAAAACCAAATGAAAAGAAATAACTCTGGAAAGGCACCTGGGTTCTCTTTTCAAGGAAACGCGAGAAAATCAGCAAAACCAAAGTAAAAGAAAATATAAACACATAAATCGAAGGAGTAACAAACAACCTGGAAGTTAAAAACCCAGAATCTTTGAGAGCCCTTAAAACAGATCCAAGAAGAATATAAGGCAACAAAGCCAGGGCAAATTTCCCATCAATCTTTATTTTAAGAGGTTTAAAGAATTTATAATAAACTAAAAAAACCGCAGAAACAAAAAGGATTGCGTAAATAAGGGTATTTATCCAGGTATAACCAGAGGCATTAAGGATTAGAGCCACAATATAAGTCTGAAAAATATCATACCACATTATTTAATATGTGAATTTAATTATGAGGGGCACAATATTAATTATTTTATGTTTGATTTCTGTACTATTTATATCCGGTTGCACAGTTAATCCGGAACTTGAAAAAAAATATTTTTCTGTAATTGGTGAAGGGACTATTGAAGAAAAAGAAGTGGAAATACCTGATGTTATTGTTATAGATAACATTAAAATCCCGGCTCTTGCAGGCGGAAAAGTAAAACCAAGCAGAGAAGTGGATATTATTGTTACTTTGAAAAACCGGGATGTTAATAAACCAATTACTTTAACTTATGCGGGCATCTCAGACCCTGGAATTTTTACCTGTATTGATTGCGGAAGGAACGGCGAAACATCAATAAGCCCTGGACAATTAAAAACATTTAGTTTTACTGTAAAAGCTCCTTCTAATGATGGCACAATTGCTTATTCAGGACATCTTGAATTTTCCGCAAAATATAGATATAAATCAACAAGACTTGCCACAATCACATTTATTGGAAAAGATGATTATATGGATTATCTTGAATCCGGGGGAAAGGTTTCTGTTTCTATTATTAATATTCCTTCAGACGGTCCAGTTGAACTTGATTTGGATATCTCAAATATTCACCAGCCTGTTGTTGTGGATGGTGGGGTGATGTCCTCAAAATTACAAAGTAGCGAAAAGAATTCTGAATTAGTAAATAAAATTACGGATTCCTTTTTTGGGAAAATTGTTTTTGCCGCTGATTGTTCTGCGGGAGATACAAATTGGGGTAAAGCCTCAAATTATGGATGTGCTGGTAATGATAAAAGATGTTTTGGCGGAAATTGCATTCAATGTGATGGAAAAATGGTGAATGGGCTTTGCTGGTATGAAGGTCTTAATTCAAATAACGATTGTGATCAAATCTGTTTAAATGAAGGTGGGGTATATAATAATTGTAACTGGGTTGATAGTAACAGTTGTGTGGCTTGTAAAAATTTCCATCCAAGTGCCTCATGTGCTAGCGGAAGCTGGAAATATGCCCCATTTTATGATCCTGTTACAAATTTCTGCCATAATGCCATTCCTGATTGCGGTGCAGAAATACCTGACCCTTTCGATAAAAATTCAGCCAGAATTTGCGCCTGTAATGGGGATAAAATTGTTTCAAGCGACCCAGAAAAATGTTCTTATGAATGCCTAACAATATCTGATTGTCTTGCGAAATTCGGCACTAATGAAGGACAAAAGAATTGCAATATTGGATATATTTGTTGCAATACACCATGTCTTCATGACTGCGTAACAACTTATAGCTGTGCCGCAAAATTAGGCACTAATGAAGGATCTCACGGCTGTACTGGAAGCAATATTTGTTGTAAACCTTTGGGTGATGGTACGGGATGTAAATGTTCTGATGGAACTTCCTGCAATCAATGCACTTCATCTAAGCCACGATATTGTGACTCTACTGGAAATATAATTGACAAATGTGGAACCTGTGAGTGTCCAAGCGATAAACCAAATTGTCAATCAGATGGAAGTTGTACTTCTTCTGGAGGGGGTTCTGGTGGTGGCGGTAATCCTTCATCTTCTTATGAAGATAAAGGAGAACACCAAATTTATATGGAAGTACTTAATAAAGGCAGCGGGGAAATTGATGTAATAGATACAGGAAATCTGGATATTTCCTTTGAGGATATGACTCTTGAAGTGTGTTCAGAAGAATTCGGGGGCGAGGGTTGCGGCGGAACAGCTACATTTAATAATGAACCTATTGTTGTAAGAGGTTCTAATCCTTTTAGGTATTATTTTAGTTTTACCCCAAACACCAATATTATTGGAAGCAACAGCATAACAACCACAAAAAAAGTAGAGATCTCCGCAGAATATATCTATAGGCTGCCTCAAACAATAGAGATCCTAGTTTCACCAAGAGCTGAGATTTAAGGATTAATAATATTTTAAAAGAATCTCAATATACAAACCAATATAAAATTTAAAATAAAAGATAATTATGGAAGAATTCCTTGAAAAAACCTTTATTGCGGTTAAACATGATGGTGTGCAAAGAGGTCTGGTTGGCGAAATTATAAAACGATTTGAACAAAGAGGACTTCGATTATGCGCAATAAAAATGATCCTGCCTGATGAAGAACTTGCGAAAAAACACTATCCATTAACTGAAAAATGGATAAAAAATAATGCTTCAAATACAAGAAAAGCATGGGCAAAAAAAGGAATTGCTCTGGATAAAACTGATGAAGAACTGGCATCACAGGTAAATTCCTGGCTTAAAGGTTATTTGATGGAAGGTCCTGTTGTTGCAATGGTGTGGGAAGGTATGCACGCAATAGAAATTGGAAGAAAACTTGTCGGAGCTGCAAATACAAAAGAAGCTCCGCCTGGAACAATAAGAGGAGATTTCACTGTAGATTCTTATGAAATTGCGGACAAAAAACAGAGACCTGTAAGAAATATTATTCATGCCTCAGGAAATATTGAAGAATCTAATAATGAGGTTCACTTATGGTTTAAACCAGAAGAAATTCAGGAATGGACAAAAAAAGAATGGGATATAATGCATTAAGATGAAATTATTATTTTTAGGATCCCCTGGCGTTGGAAAAGGAACTTATGCTCAAGTAATTACTGAAGCACTTAATATACCTCATATATCTACAGGAGATTTGTTAAGAAATGAAACGCAAAAAGACACTGGATTAGGAAAAAAAATAGAAGAAACAATGAATCAAGGCGGATTGGTTTCTGATGAAATATTGATTCAATTAATTAAAACCAGAATTAAAGATAAAGATTGTGAAAATGGATTTATTCTGGATGGATTTCCGCGAACAAAAAATCAGGCTGAAAATTTAGAGAAATTAACTGGAATAACCCATGTGCTTAATTTCAAAGCAAATGATGAAGTGATTATTGAAAGATTATCGGGGAGAATTGTGTGCAAAAAATGCAAAACAATATTTCACAAAACAGGTAATAAACCAAAAATTGAAAATATCTGCGATAAATGCGGTTCAGAGTTGCATCAACGTGAAGATGACAAACCGGATTCCGTTAAAAAAAGATTAAAAATATACAAAGAAAAAACAGAGCCTTTGATAGCCCATTATGACAGCAAAGGATTATTAGTGGAAATAACCATAAACAAACCAATAAGCGAAATAAGAGATAAGGTTATTTTAAAAATAAAATCTTATCTCGAAGGCAAGACTGATAAAATTGGGGAAATTAAATAGAATTAATTTGGTCATTAATATAAATTACAGAACTAATCAACCTATTTAAAATTTTCATTATCTTTTTATGGTAACTAAAAATGAAATTATGGATTTAATGACGGGTCAATATCATAATTTAACTGTTGGTGATTAATACCCAACCACACTTAAAACTGATTATATAGAATTAAAAATTCTTCCGAAAGGTTCAATAATGAAAGACCTTAAAAATATTTTCAAGTTAAAATGTAAAAAACCTGTTGAAGATTATGAAGTAAGGGACATTCAGATAAAGGGCTTATCTTTGGATGAAAAAGATATGTATCCGGTTAATATATATTCTACTTTCTCTGTTAATGAATCATTTGATCCAAATCTGCTTTTACCTGCTACCGATTCTATGACCGACATACAGAGATATTTAAAAGATTACGAACCAAAAAGCAGATAATAACCAACTACAAAATTCATCTATTGTTCTTCTAAAAAATTTATCATATTTTTTATTAATCCATTTACCCCTCCTTTTTTGAAATTTCCGTGTCCCGGCAACAGAAGTTCTGTATCCAGTTTCTGTAATTTCTTCAGGGAGTTTATTAATTCGGTTTCATTGCCTCCTGTTAAATCCGCCCTCCCAACAGAATCAGAGAATAAAGTATCACCGGAAATCAATATTTTCTTTTTAGGTTCATATAGACAGATACTTCCCTTGGTATGTCCTGGGGTATGAATTACTCTAAAAGAATAATTTTTAGTTTTGATTATCTCTCCGTCTTTTAATTTTCTATCAATTTTGGAAGAAATAAAATTATTCCCGAAAAGTTCATAAAAAGTATTCTTCCCTGTTTCAATATTTTCAGCATCTATTTCAAGAGCATAAACATCCGCATTAGTCAATTTTTTAAACAAATTATTTCCCCCTATATGGTCATAATGGCAATGCGTGTTCAAGATGATTTTTATTTTTTCTGGTTGCAATCCCGCTTCCTTTATCTCTCCAATAATTCTTTCAAAAGAAATCCCAAGACCTGTGTCAACAAGCAACTGGTTATCCATCAAATAAAGATTGCTTGAATTTCCGATCCCATCAAACAAAAAAATATTATCGGCAATTCTCATTTTATTAAACGCATATTTTTATAATCACCTCTTCAAAACCATCTCCAGATAATACCAAAATAGTTTTCATATTGCAGAAATCCCCTCCCGCAGTATCAGGAAGTTCAACAAAAAATTCCTCATAAATTGGAGTTGAAATATCTTCTGAAAGAAAATCATTAAATGCTGTTATCTCGCAGGTTTCTTTGTTTATTCTTGCCTGGGTGGAATAAAGATAAAATTTGCTGTTTGAAACATTTGCAATAAATCCTTCCAAATCAGAATCAAAACAGACAACTTCATTATCCTCATCCAGAATTAAATCAATATCATAATCAGAAAGATTGACAAATTCATTTGTTGAATTTCCTGAAACCACAATAATTTTTTTTAAAACTTCCTCCCTTTGCATTGAATTAAACAGGTATTCTGTTTTTAACTCAGACACCTGCAACAGTTCATTCTGGGTTTTATAAGAAATCTCCGAATCAAAATAATAGAAAACCGAAGCAAATGCAAAAACAAACAGAGAAGTCGCAATTGCAAAATCTATGTATATATCGCCTTTCATAATAGTTCTTGATAAGATATTAATTAATAATTATTTCAAGATTGATTCAAAACCATGAATTAAATGTCTGTTAAAAAATTAATTTAATTCCCTAATAATTGCTTTGGAAGAACCTAAAACCACCACATTCTCAAAATTTAATTTCTTTACAAGTCCAAGGTCATAAGTTGCAACAGGCCATTTATATTTTTTGCCCGCTTCGATTATTGATTTATCCGCAATTTTTTCTTTTGTCTCAATAACTTTTACGCTATCAATCATCTCACTTAAAATTTTGTCTTTTTTCTCTTCTGAAAATTTCTTCACTTCAACCAGACAAGGTCTCGTAATCGCGAGTTCATTTGTGCTGAAAAAAAGTTTCAGTTTTTTGTACTCCAAAAATACATTTGTATCCACCAATATCATAATTTAAAATTTCACCTTTTTCAAATCTTTTGCAACAAAAATATTTTTATATTTTTTGACTTTTTTCTCAAGTTCAGTCTGGCTTAAATATTTCCTTCCAATATGGGTAAGATATATTTTCTCAGCCGAGGTTCTAAATTTCAGAACATCCTGCAAACAGGAATGCTGTTTATGTTTAATATCCTTCTTGTCAAAATAAGTGCATTCATGAACTAGAATGCAGTCTTTACAGAAATTTTCCATTTTTTTCAGGTAAATTGTATCTCCAGAATAAACAAATTTTTTCCCTGTAACCACATAAGAAACATCCTTTAGTTTTATCAATTTTTTATCCTTTTTAATTTTAGTATTTTCTTTCAAATCCTTGCATTCCTGCCCGGTCAATTTTAATTTCTTGATTATTTTTTTATCCAGTTTTATTTTATCTTTCTCTTTGAATCTGTAAGCCACCGCAGGAATTGTGTGTTTGACTGGCATGGACTCGACAATTAGCTCATCATCCTCAAACACAATCCCTTTTTTTCCTGAATCGACAAAATTTATCTTAAATGAAAAATTGAAAAATTTCAAAAGTTGTGGTCCAATTTTATCCGCTCCAGGTCCCGCAATTAATAATTCTTTTTCTCTCTTCTCAAAACTCATAGACATCAACAAACCAAACATTCCAAGAAAATGGTCGGCGTGCCAGTGAGATATAAAAATATTATCTATTAACATGAAATTTATTTTTGATTTCTGCAACTGGATTTGCGCTCCTTCCCCGCAATCAAAAAGCATTGAATGAGCATTTTTTGACTGGTGCAGCAAATGCACTCCTGGATGGTTTCTTCTTAAAGTTGGGACTGCGGTCCCGGTCCCTAGAAAAGTTAATTCTATGGTTGCCATAAATTAATAGATTATTAACTTATGGAAAATCCGATTGTAAAAACAGATAAAAGAGAATTAAAAAGCGGAATCACCCGTTATTTAAAAAATTTTGGGTGTATTGTTGAAGAAGAACAACTTGAAATAGGGGATTATATCCTATCTGACCGAACTGCAATTGAAAGAAAGAGTTTCTCTGATTTAATCTCCTCCATTCAGGACTTGCGATTATTCTCGCAATTAAAACATTTATGCAAATTTGAAAAACCTATTTTGCTGGTTGAAGGATTTGAATATTTTGGAAACCTGAATAATAATTCCCTTTTTGGCGCGCTTGCCAGCATAATTCTCGATTTTGGTGTTCCGGTAATCTGGACAAAAGATAAAAGAGACAGCGCCAACTTTATTTATTCTGCGGCAAAAAGAGAACAATTTAAAAATAACCGGGAAATTGCAATAAGAATCAGGAAGAGATCAAAAAATCTTGAAGACGAACAGAAATATTTAATTGCAGGACTTCCGTCAGTAAGTTCAGTTCTCGCAAAAAGACTTCTTGAAAAATTCAAAACACCCCACAAAATATTTCATGCAAAAAAAGAAAAATTAATTGAAGTAAAAGGTATGGGCGAAAAAAAAGCCCAGAGGATTATTGATGTTCTTGAAACAAAAGTTGCTGATTAATTTCAAATAAAGGAAAATATTTCTTAAGGTAATTCATTTGATTCAACATTTCTTATTTATTCCAACCACTCTTTCCTGGCAATCTTTTCAGGCAAGTAAGTTTCGGTTATAAAACTTATATCTTTTGCGCTCAGGGCTTCAAGTTCAAGTTTGACTCCTTTCTCAACCATATGATTGAGTTCGTCCCTCCAGCTCTTTTTGTGGAACCATTTATAATTAAGAATTTCCTTTATCCTCTTTTTATCCCCTTCATTCAATTTAATCGTTACCTCTTTTGGAAGATTATATTTATCCTGATCAAAAGAACTCAATCCAATGAACTTTGCATCAGGCACAGCCATCCTCACAGATTCATAGGCGAGATTTATTGAACCCTGTTTAACAACAGAGTAAATATAAAACCCCCAAGGATCATTGTCCACAAGCACATATATAGGCAATTTCAATTCATCATGCATTCTTCTCAATAATCTCCTTACGCCTCTCGGAGGCTGACCTCCGCCATGAATAATCATACAATTGTGTTTCTCCCAGAATTTATCCTCATTGAAACGACCCCACACAGTATCTTTTTCTATAAATAATATAAATTTAGCGTCGCATTTTTTAAATTTAATTATGTCAGCTTCCACTATGGAAGGCACAGCCCAGCCGCCGGAACCCATTTTTCTTAAATCAATCTCATCTCCGGAATCCTCTATTGTGAGATTGCCAATCATCACCCCTTTGCTATTTGCCCTTAAATGCAACTCTTCTCTCAAAGCATTTATACTAACCTCCACATCTTCAATTATTGGGTCTGACTCAACCTGGTCCTCAAAAGTGTTTTCTTTGGAATCGCCTATAGTGTGTTTAGTATTATAATACAAACTCCTTATTGATGTTGTCTTTCCAGATTTTACCAAATTCTGACAGGCATCCGCAACAATTAAAGTCTGCATAAATTTTCTTGCCTGATCAATGCTGAAAAAATTCCTTTTTTGCGTTTTATTTCCCAAAGTAATCAACTGCTCTTTTTCATCAAAAAGCACATTGCTCAATGTTCTTATGATTATATCTAAAGACAATTCATTGCCTTTTTCCAAATCCTTTAAAACTTCGTTTCCATACATATCTCTTAATTTTTTAATTATTAAATCCGACTTTTCTTTAGATATCATATTATTCATTCCTTTTTACAACCTCCTTCTTAATCAAGGCCATAATATATTCTTTATTTTTACCTGTTAAATTTGCAATTGACTGGGCAACTTCCTCGCTGTACCTGTCAAATATTTTCCTCCTTCTCTCCTTTGCGTATTTTCTCTGTTCAGCGGAAATATAACTTCCTAGTTTTCTCCCTATATCCAACAAACCTAGTTTAATTTCTTTGATAATCTCATCATAAGAAGCAATAGCTTGTTTACCCTCTGAAATAAATGGAACCCACACAGATTCCACATCAACAAGAATAACCATTGGTCCCACAGGCAGACTGCCGCCTGGTTGAGATAAACCATATCTTTTCCATTGTGTTTTTGCGACGGCCTTGTAAATTCCGCATTCAGATTGCTGGTAAAATAAAGGAACTTTATTTGCAAATCTTATTAAGGTTATCTGTTTATCAGAAGGAAGTTCTTTTGAATAAACTAAACCCACTTCTACCTGAAAAGGTATTGAATTATAAACTGCCACAGGTCTTGTGCATGCGGCAACAAAATCCGCATTATATTCTTTGTTAAGTCCCTTAATGATATTATCTTCCCCTATTGGAGATAAACAGTCTGTTGGAGGTCTCTGCAATTTTACCTGTTGCATTGCTTCCATCAAATCTGAAGATTTGTCTCTTGCAATGGCATTTGGTCTTGTATGTGGATCCAATTTTGACAACTTGCATATGTCTTTTGCGCCTATGCTACCAACCTTTGAAAAATCATTCATAAGAAATGATTGAACTGTTTTTGAATTTGTCCTTACCAGCATTTTCATCAAAGTCCCGAGTTCAACTCCATGAGGGTGTGGCGCAACTTTCTTTGGTTTCTTTGGCAATTTATCAGTAACTCTTTTAAATATTATTTTCTTTTTCTCAGGATTGACAAATATGATCTGTGCATGAGGGTTTGCAATAGCCGTATATTTTATATAATCATAAGGTCCCTTGGTTTTTCTGAAAAGACCTTTTAATTTCATTGTTATTTTTGTTCCATGATCTTTCACAGTTTCGAGTTTTTTCTCATCTTCAATCACAGGCATATTGGTTGCAGTGTCTATGGACAGTTTGCAAGAATAATGAACTTTGCCTTTTACCTTGGATTCTATGGCTGCTGGTTCTCCAGTTGTTAACTGCGAATATAAAATGGAAGCGGAAATTCCAATTCCCTGTTGTCCCCTTGACTGCATCCCAGCTTCCCCAAGTGATTTAAATTTAGACCCAAATAAAAGTTTTCCAAAAACATCTTTTACATATTTCTCCTCAATCCCCGGACCATTGTCTTCAACACTCAATTGAAATATATCTTTTTCAGTATTTTTGATTTTAACAATAATATGCGGCAAAATATTGGCTTCTTCGCAGGCATCCAAAGAATTATCAACTGCTTCTTTAAGAACTGTTATAAGTGCCTTTGTGGGGCTGTCAAATCCCAATAAATGCTTGTTTTTCTCAAAAAACTCCGAGATTGCAACCGCCTTATACTCCGCCATTATATTATTTCAGAGAAAGTTTTAAAAGTGGTGTGATTGAAAAATAAAGTTTCTGCTCAAAAATAGTTATATAATTACCAAATAAAGTAATTATGGATTTGAAATCTATTAAAGAATTTTTTAAATTCACAACAAACAAAATAATCTTTTTTTGATGTTTCTGATTACTTTTTGGATTATTCCAGTTTCACCAACCATAAATCATCTTTTTGGATTTTTATGTCCTATAATAGCATATCCATTAAGCTGTCTCCTTGCAGACAATGCTGAAAGAAGTTTAATAATTATCTTAATAAGCCTATTCTTAATTTATTTCATTCCAATAATTATATATAATTCATATTATGAACCAAATATCGGTAATTATGGGGGAGATTTAAAAATAAAAAAATTTATTGAGAACTGTGAAGGTTATTGTAAAAAAGATTTAAGTCTTAAATATTGCACTAATTATTTTAAAAAAAATAATCTGATCGTAAAAATTGATTGGGGTGAAGGTGGGGGAGAAAATGAATTAATAAAATTAGGTATAAAACAATGGAATGTCTGTGAACCTAAACATATTTCTTTGACTTTTTGAGATTTTCTACTTCTTCTTTCTTAAGCCCGCAAATTTCTCCTTCAACAACAATATTTATTTATAGATATTTTAAATTATGGTAAACATATCCAAAATTACAAAAGAAATAAAAACAAAAAATTCTCTCTTGAATTTGAAAGAGAACTTCTTGAATTGCTAAACAAAAAGATGCCGGGGATTAATAGATTGAGAATTAATTTTAATTCAAATAGAAATTTAAAACATTTTATATATCTTAAACGAAAATTTCCTTTATTTAATGACTATCTCATCAACCTTAAAAAAATATGAAGCTTGTCCAAATCCAACTCTCTGCATACTTATGATCTGACTAATAAAAAAAATATGCCTGTTTTTTACAGAAAATTGACTAAAAAATATTCCATCTAAATATTTATCTAAAAAATGGAAAAAATGAAGATGGTATAAAAATATATGAATCTTTGTTAAAAAATGGAAGGCCTGGAATTAATCAAAAAAATTTGGTTGATGAATTAAATATCCTATTAAAAATCCCTATTTTGAATTGAAGGATTATGAAAATGAAACAGATGCTTATTCCAACAGGAATATTAAAAAACAGGATTAATAACAAACGATGCTATTAAATGTCTTGAGGATTTTAAAGGCAAAACATTTCCATTTCTAAGGACTATTTGTTTGCAGATAAAACCAAAGATAAATATTTTAGAGGTTGGTGCTGGTATTCTTTCTATTGCATCAATTCTTGCGGAAGCGAAAAAAGTTGCTGGTGTTGAATTAAATCCAATAACCTATATTTTAACGGATATAATTATCAAAGATATGGAAGAAAACAAAATCTTGCCCAAAAATTCAATAGAACTTCTGTGGGGCGATACATTAATATTTAGCACAGAAGAATATAAAGAATTCAAATGAAAAACATTTGATGCAATAATCTCAGAAAATATTTATACTGGAATGTTTTTTGAACTTCAAATGAAAATGTTAGATCATATATTAAAAAATTGTTTAAATGTGAAAAAAGATTGGCAGATGGTTTTTAGCGTAAATGAAAATTGTGATTCAATTTTAAATATAACCAAAAAGTTACACGAAAAAAATTTAAGAAAGTTCAAAAAAAGAAATAACTGCAAACAACCAATTAATTTGAGCCAAATGGGGGATTTTGAGATAACTGGAAGTTATGGTTTTGAAACTGGTTACGAAAAAATCTGGTTATCTACAACAGAGTATATAAATCTAAAAGGTTGTGGTATTTAAGTTATTTTTTCGTATTTCTTAAATTCTATCTAAAGCAACAACAATCCAAAAAATCCCCCAAAATAATACAAAAAAAGCAAAGTGAGGGGGAATACCATTGTGAACCTGACTCCTTCCTGAACATCAACATATTTTTTCGTCTTTTTGAGTTTTTCTACTTCTTCTTTCTTAAGCCCGCAAATTTCTCCCCCAACAAGAACATCCCCTTCTCTCAGTTCAGAAACTTTTATCTTTCTCTTCATACCTTTCTCAACAACTTTTGTATAAACATATATTAAAGGGAACCATCCGACCATGAAAAAGAACTGCATATAATAAGAAATTAAAACGCAGGCAAAGATAAATCCAAAATATATCAAAAGGTGTTTCTTAATTTCAGAAACAAAAATCTCCCTTACTTTCTTATTTATAACCCCATATCCAATTATATAAATCATGGAATAAACCCCCCCAACGATCAGAACATTAAACACAAATGAAATTGGATAAAGCAAAAAAGGGGTTGGGAGGAAAGGTGTGAGAAAACCAATACCTCCAAGAACCCAGGCATCACCATCACCCCAGACTTTTAACTGATACAATAATAGTCCGAGAGCCAAAAAAAAGGAACCAATTAAAATTGAATTTAAGAAAAATGCAAAGTTTCCGCTCATCAAAGAAACTATGAACCAGTAAAATAATCCAAAAGAAATTAAAATAGCAGGAACCTCTTCATGAACATCTGAAGTCTTCAAATCGTATAATCCCGCATATAAGGTTATCAAAAAACATAAGATAAACGAAAAAAATATGAAAGACATTTCTATCATTAATTAATTAAATTTTATAAAATTAAGGTATAATTTAGAATTTTAGTTAGATTATTATGCTCAAACACTTAGCAATTATACCCGACGGAAACCGCAGATACGCAAAAAAAGCAAAAATTCAGATGAGAAATAATTATAAGAATTCTATTGAGAAAACTTTTGATATTGTGGGATGGTGTGTTGAATCAAAAATATCTGTTTTAACAATATGGGGATTTTCAACAGAGAACTGGAAAAGGTCAAATTCAGAGAAAAAAGTTTTATTCAAGTTATTTGAAGAAAAAGCAACAGAACTCCTTTTAGATGAAAGACTTGTAACCGGAGGAATACAGATAAAAGTGATTGGTGATAAAAAACAGTTTTCAAAAAAACTTCAAAGCCTGTTTTGCGATATAGAAGAAAAAACAAAAAAGAATAAAAAATTAAAATTAAATCTACTTCTTAATTATGGGGGAAGATATGAAATATTATCTGCGATAAATAATCTACTTAAAGAAAGCAAAAAGAATGTGGATGAAAAAACATTTAAGAAGTATTTGTGGTTGTCTGAAGAACCTGATTTAATAATTAGAACCTCAGGGGAACACAGGCTTAGCGGACTGCTTCCTTTCCAGTCTGTTTATTCTGAACTTTATTTTGAGCCAAAATATTTCCCTGAATTTGAGAAAAAAGATTTTAACAAAGCAATAAAAAGTTTCAATAATCAATCAAGGAGATTTGGAAAATAGATTCAACTGGATTTAGAAATAATTTTTATAACTGCTGTAATCTTCATCATTAAAACAAACAAAAATTATTTTTTCCAAATCTGATAATTTAACTATTTTTTCTTCTCAATTAATCTTATAACATTTATTGACAAAGTCAGTGGAATTGAAACCACAGCCTCAAGCAATTCTATAGTTACTTCTTTCTTTGCATCATTAAGTCTTGTGATTTTTCCTTTTTCTCCTTTAAAAGGTCCGCTCAAAACTTCAATAACATCACCAATATTCAATTCAATGGCTTTTTGTTCTCTTACAAGATATCTTTTTAATTCAGCCACAGTAACAGGTTTTTTGATAATACCTCTTACATGAGGAGCTCCGTATATAGCCCTGTTTATATCCTCCTCTTCACCTTCAAGGAATAAATAGCCTTTCAACTCTTCAAGATAAATTATTGATTTTAAATCCAATTCTCTTAATTTTACCTCTTTTGCTATGTAATCAAGAGCCATTCTCTCCCTGCCGATTACCACTCTTATTGGTGTTATCATAATATAGAAAGTTTTTAAAAAAGGGATAAGATTTAACCAATTAAATTATAGTTTCACTCAAAAAACTTCCTCATAGCCGGGTTCATATCTTCCATATACTGAGTAGACAATCTCTCATAAAAATTATGCAAAATCATCACAGTAAGCAAAATTCCAGTTCCTGTTCCCAAAGCTCCTGTAATATCTGCAAGTGCTGCAAGAAGACCAACCGCAATTCCGCCCATCACAGTAAGAGGATAAATATATTTGCTCAATACTTTCACTAAAACCCTTCGATCCTTCCTAAACCCTGGAATCTGCATCCCAACCCCTGAAATCTGGTCTGCAACAGCTCCAGGACCCATATTTGCGGTTTCCACCCAGAATAAAGCAAATACAACACAAAGAATTGAAAGGAATGCTATATAAGTAATTATCCTCACAGGATCAACTGGACCAAGACCAAACAAAGCATTCTGAAGAGTGTTGTGGGGAGCTGATAAATAATAACCAAGACCACTCACAGCATGCCCGTTATCACCATATTCCCCAAGAATTCCAATACCTTTGCTGTCAAGCATAGCACCCATCATAGTCACATTAATAAGAAAAGCGGCTGCAAGAATTACCGGAAGGTTTGAAGTATAAAAGAAATTTAAAGGCCACCTTCTTCCAAAACCTCTTAATTGAGACAAAGCCAAAGGAATCTCCACTTTAATTGATTGCACATACAAACAGATTGCAAAAATTGCAAAGGTTGCAATAATTGTGGTCATAGCCATTCCAATTAAAGTGAAGTTTGCAGTTGAAAAACCATATAATATCTGCGGAATCGCGCCTGCAGGAGTTTCTCCAAAAGGCGAGAAAAGTCCTATAAAAATTACTCTTGAAACACCTGCGGCAATAAACAAAGAAACGCCCGAACCAATACCCCATTTAGTTATAACTTCGTCTAAAAACAGAATTATCAATCCACCTAAAGCAATCTGGAAAGCCACTATAGGGATTAAAGCCGGAATCTGGGCAGGAACAGCCCCAAACATAACAAATGCAAAACCTTCCACAAAACATAAAAATATTGTAAGCAATTTCTGAGTTCCCTGGAATTTTGCCCTCCCCTCCATGGAATTCATATCCCAAGTCAATATTTTTGAACCAACTAAAACCTGAAGTAAAATCGAAGAAGTGACAATTGGACCAATACCTAAAGTTGCAAGAGTCCCAAATTCAGAACCCATCAATACAGAAATCTGCCTGAATCTTTCATAAACGCCAGGCATGGCCCCAAAAACATGAATTCCGCCCATCAAGAAGAATAATAAAAGTGAAACGCCCGTCCATTTTAATCTATCCTTAAAATTCAATCTTGATTTCGGGTTAATAACCCCAGGTAATTTATTTAACAAGTTCATTAAATTATTCGGTTAAAATTAATAATTACTGAGATATTTGTTATTTTGTGTTTTCTTTGGTTTTTGGGTTTTTTGTTTCTTTTGCTGGTTTATCTTTCTTATCTTCTTTGGATTTAACGTCTTTAACAGGTTTATCTTTCTTGTCTTCTTTGTCTTCAGGCTTAAATTCTTTATTGTTTTTGATTGCATCTTCTTTAACTTTTCTTCCAGATTCGATTTTTCCCCCGGCTTTCTTTATTTTCTCTTCTGCCTGTTTACTCCACTTATTTACAATTATTTCCAGTTTTTTTGTAGTTTCGCCGTTTCCAAGCAATTTTGTGTAACCGGCTTCTTTTAAATTGATTCTGGTTTCTTTGAAAGACCCCAAATCCTTTATGTTTATTACAGCACCTTCTGATTTTTTCTTTAAGTTTATATGAACAAAATGTTCCGGCATTTCCTTCCAAACCTTGAATTTATTGTGTTTTTTTGAACCTGCTAATCCGCAACCTCCTTTTGAACCATGACCTCTGTGCTTTTTCTTAGAACCATATCCAAAGGATTTCTGCCCATGCATCTTCTTGGTTGTTGTCTTTCCCATAAGGTTTTCTCTTTAAAAAAAAGAAATACCCTATTATTGGGGTATCGGATAAGGGTGTTTTTTGGGTTATTCGATATTTTTCATTTAACCTCAAAAAACCTCTGCAAATAAGCTTCTGCCAAACCCCTGTATTTTCCCCACAATTTAATGCTTGCTTCCTCAAAATTCTCAGTTATTTTATAATTTTCCCTCATTATTTTCTCTGTGAGGCAGTCCATGTAAAAATAGTTATAATCCCTTTTCTGGAAAATATTAAACAAATTTATCGAATAATTCCCGATTCCGTGGATATTCTTTAATTCCATTTTTTCAAAGTTCTTTGCCAAATCCAGCAGATAATTTGCTTTATAGCCTAATTTCAGTTCACAGAGATTTTTCTCTTTATAAGCTTCTCTGGTAAAATTTAACTTTTCGTAAACCCTATGCATCTGAATCCTGTAATTCCTATATGAATTATTCTGTGAGATGATTGCCCCTACAAGAGCCTCAAAATCAGAGAAAGCTGAGATAACCCTTGTATCCCTTATCTTTTCAAGATGATTTTTAAGAATAATATCCTTTTTGCATATATTATAAAATTCTGACAAATCTTCCTCAAGACCAAGACAATATTTGATCCTGTTGATTAAATTGGTTTTTTTGTCTTTTTCAATTTCTTCAGAATAAGAAATTATTAATTGATTTCCCGTTTGTTTAAATTTTAAGGTTATTGGTTTTCCTCCAATAATAATTTTCCTCACGGGTTCTGGGTCGTAAAAGAAATAGAATAGCCCTGAATTGAAGGTTTTAAGGAAATTAAAATTTGTTGTTTTTAGTTTTAGATGCATTATAGAATTTTAAAATGTGTTTAATTAATCAATAAAATTGGCAAATTTTAAACAACAATTGAAGCGATTTTACCCAAATGAAGGAATCTCTCAACAACTTCTTTTGCCATTGGTCCTTTTACTTCCGACCCCATTGGATTTATTTTCTGGTCTACAAGAATAACCGCATTATCCTCAAAACACACCCTAATACCATTATTCCTCTTATATTCCTTTTTCTGCCTTACCACAACTCCATACTGGACTTTGTGCCTTAATTTAAAATCTCCTTTCTTAACAACACAAATTACAACATCTCCAACACCACCTCTTGGGAATCTTCTTTTTCTCCCTTTATAGGTTTTAAATGAAATTATCTGTATTTTCTTGGCTCCGCTGTTATCTGCGCAGTTCACCATACTCTCTGAATTCAGGCTTTTCACCACATTACTCGTTAAGGCTTTCATTTTACTATTTAGTTAAAAATTTTAAACTATCAAAAAACAGCTCATTTATCATTCTTTTTTAATGAAGAATTATGGATAGTTTAGAAGGAATTACTGTGACAAAAGAAGATAATTTTAGTGGATGGTACCAGCAATTAATCTTAAAATCGGACTTGGCAGAATATAGCTCTGTTTCAGGTTGCATCATATTTAAACCAACCTCCTATGCAATATGGGAAAAAATAAGGGACGAAGTGGATAAAAGAATAAAAAAATTAAGCGTGAAAAATGTTTATTTTCCAATGCTCATCCCGGAAGCTCTTTTGGAAAAAGAAAAAGATCATGTGGAGGGGTTTAGTCCTGAAGTTGCCTGGGTAACTCACGCGGGGAATCATGAACTGGAAGAAAAACTCGCAATCAGACCAACTTCCGAAGCAATAATGTATGAATTTTATTCAAAAGAAATTCGGTCCTGGAGGGACCTGCCATTAAAATATAATCAATGGAATAATGTTGTCAGATGGGAATTCAATAACCCAGTTCCTTTTTTCAGAACAAGAGAATTTTTATGGAATGAAGGGCACACAGTTTTTGCAACAGAAAAAGAAGCTTTGGATGAAGCAAAAGAAATAAGAAAAGTTTACGAAGAAGTTATCGAAGAATTTCTCGCATTGCCTGGAATTTACGGGAGGAAAACAGAAAAAGAAAAATTCGCGGGAGCGGTATTCTCAGAAAAAATTCATTATTATGTTCCTGGGGGGAAAATAATTGAGGGTCCTTGTTTCCATCACGACGGGCAGAATTTCGCAAAAGCCTATGATATAAAATTTTTAGACAAAGATGAAAAAGAAATTTATGTGTGGCAGAACACCTGGGCAATTTCCACAAGAATGCTTGGAACTATGTTTACAATACATTCTGACAATAAAGGTCTTGTGTTGCCTCCAAAACTCGCAGTAAACAAAATTGTAATAGTTCCAATTATGTTTAATAAAGACAAAGAAAAAATCATAGAATCTTCAAAAAAAGTTGAAGAGATGCTGAAAGAATATTATCCCCTTCTGGATTTAAGAGAAGAGGTCTCCCCGGGATGGAAATATAATGAATATGAACTCAAAGGAATTCCTTTAAGAATTGAAATTGGTCCGAGAGATTTAAAAAATGATTCTGTGATTGTTGCAAAAAGGATTGATGGGGAAAAGATTGAAATCAAAATGAATGACCTTGAAAAAGAGATTCCAAAACTTCTTGAAAAAATGCAAAAAACTTTGTTTGATAGGGCTAAAAAAATTATGACTGAAAATACAACAAAAACAGAAAATAAAGAAGAATTGCTCAACATGATTAAGGATAAAAAAATGGTGATGGTTCCTTTATGCAATTCTTTTGAATGCGAAGAGAACTTAAAAACAGAGACAAGCGGCGCAAAGACCTTATTCATAGACCCTAAAAATACATCTGTAGAAAATAAAAAATGTGTTCTGTGCGGAAAAAAAGCGGATTATTGGGTCTATACCGGTAAAACCTATTAAATTATAAATCGCAGCACAACCAGATAAAGGGCTTGTAAGCCATTATGAGAGCTATATATATTTTACTTATTATTTTATGGACGCAATGTGTAGAGATATTATCGGCAAAACAATTGTTTCAGAGGAAACCGGAAGAAAATTCGGACTGGTTGGAAATCTTGATTTTATTATTGAAAGTGGTGAACTCCTAAGTTTAGTTATCGAAGCCCCAACAAAAGCAGTAGAACAGATAAATCTTGAGACCGACAATAAAGGAAGTTTTTTGATTCCTTTTTCAACAGTCAAAAGTGTTGGAGATTTTATAATCGTCTCTGAAAAAGAGATAATTTAACTGTTTTATTTGATTTTTCGAAATATGGTTTTTTTATAGATTTGAAAATATCTAAAATATTCTTTTATTTACAATGAGTTATATTACCAGCATTTGATTTGCAATTAATTTGCCCACCAAGAATTCAGTTTAAACAAACATCACTTCCACCCCGGCGCCAACAAGGATAACAACAGCTCCAATAAAAAGGAGCAATAAAGAATCCTCAAGAACAAAATTAAAATGCCTTTTACTCTCTTTATGTCTTGCTAAAGCAATTGACAACAGACCGCCCGCGATTCCCGCAAGAATATACCCAAGGAATTCAAAAACACCATGGGGCATATATGAGAACAATAACAAAGGTATCGCTGACATACTCATCATTGTTTTTGCGGTTTGTCCCACAACAACACCCAAAACACTTGCATTCCAGGCAATCAAAAGAACAGCGCCGGAAGAATAAAATAATGAGAACACAAAACAAACCAGCATCACTCCAAGATTATTAAATAATATTTTTGAAAAAATCTCTCCGGTAGTTATTTCTCCAGTAATTTGAGAAATCACTTTTGTCTGATCAGAAAATATAACTGAATTTGCTTCCGCGGGAAGAACAAAATAAGCCCCCGCAATTACAAGAGAAATCCCGAAAATCATGCAAAAATAACTTATAATCAAATCCCCATGTCTTTCAAAAAAACCCAAAGAATAACAATAGTCCCAGAAATGATCATATTCCTTCCTGCCCTCCTCATATCTTATATATCCAATCATTATTGGCAAAAGGCACAGGGTTATTAGAAAAGTGAGAAAAAGCCCGCTTAGATTTAAAAAATGCGAGATTATTACAGCAATAACAGTCCCAATAATAGAAAGTATGAATATGTTCATTGGATTTTCCCTCACGGTGTTTAAACTAAATAAAGATTCCAAAACCATAACTTATTTAATCTATTTGTAAAATAACAAGGTCTTTGTTAATTAAATATCTGGATAAAGCCTAAACTATTTGTCCTTACCAATTAACAAGCTTAACAGCTACTTAAATCATTGCTAATTAAATATTTATATAGAATAAATAATGGATATTTCAAAAGTTAAAAAAAGAAATGGCCAAATAGTATCATTTAGCAGGGACAAAATAAGAAATGTCATTTACAAAGCCTTCCTATCTGTTGGGAAAAATGAACTGGTGGATAAAATCGCCGAAGAAGTTATTCTTGAATTAAAAAATATTGAAAGAATTATAAATGTTGAAGAAATACAGGATATTGTTGAACATATCTTGATTAAAAATAACCTCCCCGAAGTTGCAAAAAGTTACATTTTATACAGAAAAAAAATGGAAGAGCTCAGGGAAGAAAAAGAGAGAATTTTAAATAAAGATGAAATTGATGAAATTGATAAAAAATTTGACCTCAATGCCCTCCGGGTTATGGTTGCAAGATATCTTGAAAAAGATGAAAAAGGAAAAACAAAAGAAACTCCGAAAGATTTATTCAAAAGAGTTGCCATCCATGCAACACTCCCTTCAATTTTATATGATGAAAAAATATTTGACAAAAGCACGCAGTCAAAAGAAAACCCTTTTGAAGAATTCAGCCCGGAACAATCTGAAGGAAAACTAAAAATTGGAGAATATAATTTAAACAGATACCATCTCGAAGCATTGAAAAGACTTTATGATAGATTTAACAGGGACCATCAGATGAAAATTAGTTTTGCTGAGTTAATAGGATTAATTAAAAAAGAAGAATTCAAAGAACACGGAAACGAAATAAAATATTATTTTGATTTAATGACTGAAAAAAGATTTTTGCCAAACACGCCGGCTCTTGCAAATTTCGGAAGGGTGCTTGGAATGGGGAGCGCCTGTTTTGTAATTCCTGTGGAAGATTCCATAGAAAGCATCATGGAAGCCTTGAAAGAAGCCGCAATTATTTTTAAATCCGGAGGCGGAGTTGGTTATAATTTCTCACATTTAAGACCTGAAGGAGATCCTGTAAGAAGCACTTCCGGGGTTGCATCAGGACCAATCTCATTTATTTCATTATTTGACAAAATGACTGATGTTATTAAACAAGGAGGTATCAGGAGAGGAGCTAACATGGGAATACTTAATATAGACCACCCTGACATTGAAAAATTTATTGTGGCAAAAAAGAAAAATCAGGGACTTACCAATTTTAACATTTCAGTATTCATAAAGCCTGAATTTTGGGGATATTATAATTCAGGAAAACCTTATCCTTTGTTAAATCCAAAAACCAAAGAAATTGTGAAATATGCGGATCCAAGAAATATTATTGAATTAATTACCTATCAAGGTTGGGAATCCGCAGAGCCTGGTGTAATATTCGGGGATAATATTAATGACAACAACCCTTTCCTTGAATCCCTTGGACCAATCGAAACAACCAACCCCTGCGGAGAAGTCCTTCTTTATCCTTATGAATCCTGCAATCTCGGAAGTATCAACATCGGAAATTTTATAAAAGAAGGTGAAAAACCGGAATTTGATTTTGAAAGTTTCAGGGAAGTAATTAACAGAACAACAAGATTCCTTGACAATGTGCTTGATATAAATAATTATCCTCTACCTAAAATAGAAGAAATGAGTTTAAACACAAGAAAAATCGGGTTGGGTATAATGGGTCTTGCGGACGCAATGTTTGAATTGGGAATTGCATATAATTCAGAAGAAGGAATTAAATTCATAGAAAAAATAATGGAAGAGTTAAACTATTATTCAAAAGTCGCTTCAGTGGAACTCGCAAAAGAAAGGGGGAAATTCCCATACTATGAAAAAAGCAGTTACCCAAAAGGAAAACTTCCAATCAAAGTTGATGAAACTGACGCGAAATGGAAAGAACTTATTGAAGATATAAAAAAATATGGAATCCGTCACGGGTTCACAATAGTCTGCGCTCCAACAGGTTCCATTTCAATGATGGCTGGATGTTCATCCGGAGTTGAACCTTCATTCGCTCTCGTTTATGAAAAAAAAGTTGTTATTGGAACCTTTTATTATGTAAATCCAGTTTTTGAAAAAATAATGAAATCAAAAAAATTATTCGGCGACAGATTAATAAGAAATATCTGCGAAAATAAGGGTGGCATCCAAAGACTGGATTTGCCTGATGAAATTAAAAAAACATTTGTTACCGCAACCGACATTAATACAGAAGGTCACATTAAAGCTTTGGCTGCTGTAACAAAATGGACAGATTCCTCGGTGTCAAAAACAATCAACCTGCCTGAAAATGCAAGCGTTGAAGATGTTAAAAATACGATTTTGATGGCTCATAAACTTGGGTGCAAAGATATGACTGTGTTTAGACAGAATTCAATTAAAGGTGTTTATGAATCTAACCCTGAGCCAAAAAAAGAAACAACATCCTATGAAGCAACCAAAAAAAAAGATATGTGCCCGAAATGCAAAACAAAACTTGTAATGGAAGAAGGATGCAAAATCTGCAAAAGTTGCGGGTATTCTGTTTGCGGGTAATTTTAGAAAGAAGGTTCTTTTTTAAGACTTTTTAATTCATTTCTTCTCGCTTCTAAATGAGCCTCTTCGAGATTTATTTTATAATGTTCAGAAATTCTTATCAGACAATATAATATATCCGCAAGTTCATCTCCAATATCTTCTTTCGTTGTTTTATAATTAGGATTTTCTTCCCGTTCCTTCAAATAATATTTTTCAAACACCATTATATGTTTTGCCAAATCGCCAATTTGTTTTGACAGTTCCATCATCGTCACTTCTACAGTCCAGGGTCTCTGTTCCACTTTTTCAAATTCTCTAAATACTCCTTTTGTAATCTCAATTAATTCCTGAAACGTATGTTCTTTACCCATAATCTTATTATCTAAAAGATAGATTCTTGCTTAAAACCAGGTTAATAATTCTTTTAACAATTATTATTGTGCGGAGCTAGACTGGGCTGTTAGGCGGAGCCTGTAACCCGAAATCGTCTTAGCGGGAGTTGAAAACCCTGGAAGGTATTTAAAACGGTAAAAGCCTCTTTGATTTGACTGCGAAGTCCAGCCTTGAAAGGTGGTTTTTATTGTGAATCCCCCAGATTCGGAAGAAAGCAAGGGTAAGCAGTGGAGATTATGCTTTTGAGTTCACTGGATGGAGAAGAATCAGGGAGTAAACTTTTGCTGTTTTGTTTATCGACTGGGGGGTGCTCTGCACGCTTAAAATCATCTTTTATTCACCAATATTTTAATTTTAATAAATTATGGTAACTACAGGAGAAAAACCGGGTAAAGGCACTTATATTTGCAATAATTGCGGAACCGAAATAATACTTGATGATAACTCAGATACAATGCCTCCTTGCCCTAAATGTAATGAAACAGAATTTAATAGGAAATAAAACAAGCAGATAAAATAATTTCTTAGTAAAAATCAGTTTAATATTTATTTAATTTTTTTAGTAAACTCAAGAATTTTTGGATTTAACATACTCTTTAAACAATTAACAGCTTCATCATAACAATCCTTTAATTCTCTTAAATTTTGAATTTTATCTTCCGAATCATAAGATTTTTTATTTAGATAACATTCTTCATCAGGTAAATTTAAGACTAAAGCCGTAGTTAGTTGTCTAAATGCCGCTAAGACTTCAGATAAAATTTCATCTGCACCTTCATCTAAATAAATTAAAGCTCTTATTTTAGCTTGCAGAAAATCCTCTTCCTTAGATTGAATATTATTTTCAAATTCTTTAAAAAGTGGCTGGAGGATTGACCCCATATCTTCTTAGATTATATTTAAAGGCAACAAGGGTCACATACAAATTACCTAATGTATCAACTTTTCTGCTTAAGAAATAATCCGCATATCATCTTTTTTCCTCAGATTCTCGTTTTTTTAACTCATAATATCGGGTTATCAAAACAGTAAATAAAGCACTCAGGGGTTTATTATATTACTCACAATTATTGTTTCTATCATCTTATCTAATATTATAAATCTAATATTATATTTATATTAAGTCAAAATACCTATAAAGACTTGATATAACTACCATATATACATATTTTTATGGTCTACTGATTTTATTTTCAAAAGATTTATTATTATTGCTATCAGATAATTTCTAAATAAATTATGGACAGTAACGAAGAAAAGATTCAAGTATATAAAAAAGACTTAAAAAAATATACAAAAATATTATAGGTTTAAAAAAGCCAGAACAAAGTGTATCAATTAAAGAATTTTTTGAATTGATTCTGAGTCTTTTCCTTGGTTATCCCATCCTTACCGGGATTATATTTTTTATGATTTTATTTTTAATTATAATGCCCTTAGATTTAATATTTGATGCTGGTATTGCAGCACAAGGAGGACCTTTAAGCAATGATATAGTTCCATTACTCATTATCTGGCCGTGGAAATATTGGAATTTTGTTATTCCAATCTTATTTATTATTTTTTTATGTGGTAAATTTAATGATTATACTGATAAAAAAGAATTCAAAGAAAAAAGAAAATCTTTATTCCAAAAAGGGGAACTTATTGAAAATAAACTTAATAAACTCTTAAAAAAATATGAAAAGGAACAAGAAATAAAACAGAAAAAGCAAGCAGAACAAATATTGCAAAAATTTTCTGAACTTACTGTAAAACCAAAAATTAAAGAAATTCAGGAGATTTATGAAAAAGCGCAAGAATATTTTGAATCTGGTGAATATGGAAAATTAGATAAACTGATTGATGACGCAACTGAACTTCGCAGCAATATTTTGTTTGAAAGGAAACAAAAAGCAAAAGAAAAAAGGAAAGCAGAACAAATATTATTGGAAATTTCTGAACTTGCTATAAAACCAAAAATTAAAGAAATTCAGGAAATTTATGAAAAAGCGCAAGAATGTTTTGAATCTGGTGAATATGGAAAATTAGATAAACTGATTGATGACGCAACTGAACTTCGCAGCAATATTTTGTTTGAAAGGAAACAAAAAGCAAAAGGTTTGGTTAAATTCACAGAGGATTCTGGAAAGGAAATATGGGGAACGCCAACACAAGTTAAAAAATGGAAAGAGATTGATATTGATTTAAACAACAATTTTGTAAATTTAAATGGTTATCAATTTGAGGAATTCGTAGCCAAATTATTTAAGAAAATGGGCTACAAAGTAACAGTAACTCCAAAATCAAGAGATTATGGAATTGATGTTATTGCGGAAGATAAAGAGGATATTATCGCAATACAATGCAAAAAATTAAAAGCTGGTAGTAATGTTAGTAATAGGGATATTCAAAGAGCGAGAGGTTCAATGGATTTCTATGACGCAAATAAATGTATAATTATAACAAATCAGGATTTCACAATTCAGGCTAAAGAACAGGCAAGGAGAACAAAAAACACAGAAATCTGGAATAAACATATTTTACATCAGATGGTTAGAAGATATTTCATAGATGCTTAAATTTATTGTAGAGAATTATTCATTCTCCAACATCCATTTCCATACAGGTTTTATAATTATCTTTTTGCCTTCTTTCTTAATCTCTCCTTCATCATCCAAAGTCAATATTAATCCCTCCTTTAAATTATAACATTTTAACGCTTCCAAAAGACCGCCTATTTCCCTGTCTTTATTTTCGTCCAAAGAACAGGTAACCTGAATTGCGCTTATTATTTTTGTTCCCTGTCTTATTATAAAATCGCATTCTTTGGTTTCTTTGTGAAAATATATTTCATAATTTTTTCTCTTTAGGTCTAAAAAAACCAGATTCTCAAGAAGTCTTCCTTTATCATCGCTCATTCTGAAACCAATTGTTCTTGCCATTCCTGTATCTATAAAATATACTTTTTTGTTGTAATATGCCTGCTTCTTAAGCGAAGAATCATATCTGGATAATAAAAAAACAAGATAGCTATTTTCAAGATATTCAAAATATTCTTTTATTGTTGTTGCGCTTGTCAATCCGGTTAATTTTTTTATTGTGTTAAAACTTATTTCCTTGCCAATATTGCTTACTGCAAAATATACGGTTTCTTTTATTGGTTTCTCTGAAGTTAATTTATACCTTGTAATTATATCCTTATACAATATATTATCATAAACATTCTTAAGATATTCTTCTTTTTTTGTCTGAAGGTATTCCGGAAATCCACCTTCTTTTAAATATTCAGTGAAAATACTTCTTACTTTGCTTTTTTCTATTGAAGTAAGATTATTTAATTTACCTAATCTATATTTCTTTAAGTCAAGAAATTCTTTAAACGAAAATGGGTATAATTGTAGAGAAATATTTCTTCCGGTCAAATGCGTTCCCAATTCTTTTGATAACATTGATGCACTTGAACCCGTCACATAAATTTTTTTTTGTTCATTATGAAGTCTCCTTACAAATCTTTCCCAACCTTTTATATTCTGTATTTCATCAAAAAGAAAGATATCCTTTTCCCCAAAAAGTTCCACTAATAATTCATATAACATCTGGAAATCATTAACTGAAAAATTAATAAAACGTTCGTCATCAAAATTAACATAATAACAATCCTTTGTTCTAATCTGGCTCATCAACACAGACTTCCCGCATCTTCTTACTCCGGAGATTATAATTATGAATGGTGTTTTCTTGTAATCTACTATTTTTCTTAGAAGAATCCTTGGAATCGAAGGTTTCACTATTATTTTGTTCTGCATCAAAAGGACATCTTTCAATATATTTCTTTCCATAATCATACCTTATATATATTAATAACATTTGGTCTGTCAGACCAAATGATTACCTTGTTATTTGGTTTATCAGACCAAATAGATAAGAACTCAAAAGTGAATTTCTGGTGTTTTGTTTATCAGTTAGGGGGGAGGCTTTGCACGTTTAAAATCATCACCTATTCACTAATATTTTAATTTTAATAAATTATGGGTTTGTGGTGTAGTTAAGCCTTTCTTTCAGAACACTAAAAAGAAAGAAGCTCTATAATGGTAGCATTGGGGCTTTGGGTGTTAACCTTGCCCAACGGGCAGGGAAGTCAAAAACAGCCTCCGACTCGAGTTCAAAGCAGCGCCTTAAATTAAAGGCGGTGAAAATCTCGGCAAACCCATTTAATTTTATAAAATCAGAATATAGGAAAATAATCCTTAATTTATTATGGCTTTTAAAGTAACTCCCTGGGAAGTAACCGGGAAAGTTGATTATGATAAATTAAGAAAGAACTTTGGGGCAAAACCAATTGACCAAAAACTGAAAGACAAAATTAAAAAAAATGCTGGTAATCTGCACCATTTTTTAAGCAGAGATTTCTTCTTTTCTCACAGGGATTTTGATTTAATTCTCAAAGATTATGAAAAGGACAAAGGATTTTTTTTATATACTGGGAGAGCTCCCGGAGGGGGGGATATGACCTTAGGTCATCTGGTGCCTTTTGTTTTTACAAAATGGTTACAGGAAATATTTGATGTAAATCTATACATACAAATTCCGGATGAAGAAAAATTTCTTCATAAACAAAATCTTTCCTGGGAAACAGTACAGGAAAAAACAAAAACAGACTTGGAACATATCGCATCGCTTGGTTTTAATCAAGACAAAACATTCTTATTTCAAAATTCAGAATATATAAAAAATATGTATCCTATGCTAATGAAAACCGCAAAAAAAATAACCCATTCCACAATGAAAGCGGTTTTTGGTTTTAAAGATTCCACAAATATTGGAATGTCCTTTTATCCCTCAATCCAAATGGTTCCAACTTTCTTTGAA
>QMZS01000003.1 GCA_003663295.1 Candidatus Aenigmatarchaeota archaeon
ACTCAAAATAATATCTCAATGTCAAATGACTCAACCCAGCATTTTTATGCAAATGTTTCAGGTCTGTCGCAGGGACAACATAACATAACATTTTACTGCAATGACACAGCTGGAAATTACAATGAAACCACATTAATATTTTTTGGCGTTGATACGCAACCACCGCAAATAAATCTAATATCCCCTGAAAATAATACTCTTTGGAAAGTAAGTAATAATGTGACTTTTTATTACAAGGTTTCTGATTTTTCAAATATAACAAATTGTTCTTTGTTAGTTGATAATTCTATAATTAATTCTTGGGATTCAGTTGTTAAAGAAGTGACATTAAATTTGACTGAGTTATTGGATAGTGGCAATCATAACTGGAGTATTGTATGTGTAGATTCTTTAGGATATACTAATTCTTCAGAAGTGAGGACACTTGAAGTAAATGCTGATATGTTGGCTCCTGTGATAAATCTTGTTTCGCCTTTAAATGAATCAAATATCTCAGAAATTTTAATCAATTTTTTGTTTAATGCAACGGATAATATTGCAACTCTTCTTAATTGTTCTCTTTATATTAATGCCTCTCTGCGGCAGAACAATAATTCAGTAATTAGCGGAGCGGAAACCTGTTTTTCAAATATCAGTGTTTTGGAAGGATTGAACCAGAGCTGGTTTATTAACTGTTCGGATGATCTTAGTAATTCCAATGTTTCTCCTGAAAATTGTTTTTCTGTGGATGTTACGCCGCCTTTAGTAGTTATAAATAATCCTCTTATTGGGGCATATAAAGGCGAACTTCAGGTAAATGCTTCGATTCAGGATTCCGTATCGGAAATAGTTCTGCAAAAATTTAGATGGGAAAATTCCTCAAATGTAGGTTTATGGATTGATTTAAATGGTTCAATAAACACCACCTTATTTGAAGATGGTCCGTATTCTATCAGAATTTTTGCGAATGATTCATTCGGAAATGTGAATAATACTACATTTGTTCAGGTGACATTTGATAATACTCTGCCTGTGATTAATATAACCCACCCTTTGAATAGGACTTATCCAATAAATTTTTTGGAATTAAATTTTACCGCATCAGATGCAAATCCTGATGCTTGCTGGTATAGGATTAATTCTGGAGATAATATCTCTGTACCCGGTTGCGTGAATGGCAGTATTATTGAGTTCCAGGAAGGTTCAAATTTAATCACTCTTTGGATGAATGATTCTGCCGGAAATATAAATTCTGTCCAGAGATCATTATTTGTTGAAATTTGTCCTGTGGTGATAAATTCATTTACTTCAGATACAAATTATGGATATGTTAATGATTCAATTTATTTTGAATTTAATCTTACTTCCTCTTATAATATCAGTGAGATACTGCTTACTTTTACACTTGATAATAATACAATCTCTGTTCTTAATAAGAGCAATTTCAATTATTTCGCCAACCCACCAAATGAAGTTATTCTAAATGTTTCATATAAATTTAATAATTCTGGAGATATTAATTGCAAGCTTAATGTGACTGATGTAAACTCATCGGAAGCTGTGGATTCTTTTGTTGTAAGTATTTATAAATCCTTCATCAATCATACTATAATATTGAATGTGAATAGCAGCCCATCGGTTGTGAATTATAGGAGATTATTTGATAATTCAATTTTAACAGGATTATCCAGTAATCTTAATGAAAGTGAGTCTATTGTTTTAGAGGTTCCAAATACTTCTCTAAATATAGAAATTGTATCAAACGATTCTTATTTTAGCATTATTGTGCCGGAAGGGAATATCTCAAATATATCTGTGATAAACATATCAACTAAATTGATACTTGATTCTTTAGTGTATGATACTGCAAGTCAATTGGGTGGAGGGCAAAGATATACTGTAAAATATGCTTATGCCATAAATTTTGAAAATCAAACAAATATTTCAAGTTATTATTTAGTTTATTTGAATTATCTTGCATTGGGTATAGGAGAGATTCAGGACGTGGAAATATTTAAATGCAACTATAATTTTTTAAATTATGAGATTGATTATGGTTCCTGCGTTAGATACGCTTTAGGTGGCTCCCCCACTTTTTTTGAATCTTCTCAGGAAGGTTATCTATATTTGAATATATCTTCTTTTTCAGTATTTATACTTTCAGAAGATCAGGGAGTTCCTCAGGAACCGCCGGGAAATGATAAAAGTCATTCAAGTAGCAGCAGTTCATTCACCCCAGCATCTTTTTCAGTAAATCACACTATTTATCCTGAAGAAAAAGATACTTGGCATCTGTCAGTTGGAGTCGAAGATATGATTTTCTTTAATTTATCGGACGAAAATTATTATTTAAATGTAACAGGTATGGGGGCTGATAACATTTCTTTTTGTTTCTATCCTGAATTACAGGATTTTTCTGCACAACTGGACGGATTTTTTGAATTAAATTTATCAAATATAACAACCCTTAATATCAGTTTAGAAAATATTAATGATGGAACTGCTCAGGTAGTATTTAGATTTATTACGGTGTTTGAAAAAGAGGATAATAATACTTCACCTGAATTTTCTGAAAATTCCACAGATACTAATGAACTTATATGTTCGGATAATATAATTTGCAAGAATGTTGAACCTATATATATTTATTTGACTTCAAATAAAACAACTGTTTTAATTGTGATTTCGTTTATTCTGATTGGGATACTTTCTCTTATGAATATTTATATAATTCAGAAACAGAAAAAAAAGATGGGTGGAGCTGGTGGGGAATATTTTTATTTAGAAGACATTAAGGAAAAATATGAAGAGGTATCTAAAGATAAAAGTAAAATTACTCCGGTTACGCTTCAGGAAAGATTGAAAGATCATATTATTCTTTTAGAAAGGCTCAAAAAGAAATTGCGTTCGGTTTAAGGAATTGAGGTAATTCACTTATAAACTTATTATACCTTTAATTATGTTATTTAGAAGAAAATCTTCTTCTGAGGCAGAAGATAAGGAATTTAAATCAGAGTCCCAGCATATAAAATCCATTGATAGTTTTCGAAAAGCGGATATTGAACTTGAAAAATTAAGGGAAAATATTTTATCTTTGAGAGAGACGAATAAACTGACTTCTGAAAGATTTACTCATGTTAGCGAACAGATTGGTGAAATGAGATCTATGATTCTCGAAAGAGAAAAAGAAGCTCATCATATGGAAGCTCGGGTTTTGAAAGTAATAGATCTTGTTGAAGAAGTCCAACCTGAGAATTTGTTTAAAGAGTTGAAAAAAGAAGATGCAAAATTAGAAGCTATAAAAGCAAAATTAGAATCTAATATGGCATACACACAAAAACATACAACTGAATTAAAACAACTTCGAAGCCAGATGGCAGTTTTCAGGGGGTTGGAATCTGTAATGAAACTTAATGGAGAGATGAAAGAAAATTATACAAAAGTTAAGAAGGTTGCCAGTGTGGTGGAGAGGCATTCAGATAGGGTTGCGGGTTTATTTACAGATTTTCAAAAGAATTCAAAATATTTTAGAGAAGTTTCTAATAATATGGAAGATATGAGCAATTCTGTTGATAATATAATCAAAGATGTGACGGATATAAAAACAAAATCTTTAGATTTTGTAAAAAAATCTGAATTTGATTCTTTTACAAGTGATATTAACACACGGCTTGATTATGTTGAACAATTATTTAAACAGGGAGAAATGACCGAACTTTCTGATTATATTAAGACCGTGCAGGCTTTGCAAACCACTGTGGAAAGATTAGAAAACAAAGTCGGTAATTTTACTGCGCTCAAGAAAGAAGTTTCTTCTGAGATAAAAGTTTTAGATAGAAAAATGCTCGGTGTTACAAAAATACAATCTGATACAAAGGAAATTAAGAAAGATTTGATAAAAGTTATTTCCGGGGATCAAGCTATTTTGTTAAAGATGGGAAAGACCGAGAAGGAATTAAAAGATAAAATAAAATTTTTGGAGAAAAAATTTAAGAGATGATTAGGGGCATTGAGACAAAACTTTTTTAGCAAATCCCTTTTGATTAATCTTCAACAATAATCACGTAGGCTCTTTTACCAAGATATTTTTTCTGAACATCCACTTTAGCGGAATTGCCAAAGGTTGTTATAATCTTCTCATAAACCACAATAACTTTTTCCTTAAGAGTAAAGTTTGTTTTCTTTATTTTAACTTCTCTCATAATAGTATATCCATAGATATACTTATATTTAAACTATAAATATTTGTGAGGATCACCAGAAAAGTAGCCTACCAAATGCTTGATGTGTTGGATGAACTTAGAGAGGAAATAAAAAACAGGGAACAAAAGGATTATCCTTATGCGGAATGGGAAAGAAAACGGAAAGATGTAAAAATCAAACTCAGAAAACTTCCGGAGTATGTTGAAAAAACCGCTTCAATAATTTAAACAGGAAAAATCACGGGAAGACCAAAAGATCTCAACATTGTGTAAAGGACAATGTTGTTCCTTTTTGCAAGGTTGATGAACAAGAGCAACAGGGATGTTGAGGATATATTGGAATTATTTGAACCTTTTTTTGGAATTTCTGTAAGTTACAAAACAATTGAAAGATTATACTCAGACGAAGAAGTCAAACTTGTTTTACATAATCTGTTTATACTGCTATTGAAAGATGAAAACTTATCAGGGGATATTTTTTAACAAGTAATTTGGATTTCTTCTCTAAAAAAGATAAAATCTGTTTATTCATAATTTATAAAGATTACTAAATAAAGTGGTGGAGGTATTTAGAGAATAAATTATATTATTTGATAAAACCCCAGATAATTCTATTTAACCACAGTTTTTAAAACCCAAAATTTTCTTTTCTAAACAGGAGTAAAAAACACCCTAATATAAAAGAAATACATTACTATTAATGAAGTTTGAAGGTTTGGGGATTGACCCAATTATTCTTGAAAGAATAAAAAAGGAAGGGTTTCAAAAACCCACAGAAATACAGGAAAAATGTATTCCTGCAATAAAAAAAGGAAAAGATGTTGTAGGTCAGTCTGTAACCGGTTCAGGGAAGACTGTGGCATTTGGGATACCAATTGTAGAAAAAGTTATCCCAAAAAAAGGAATTCAAGCTCTTGTTTTAACACCCACTAGGGAACTTTGCATGCAGGTGAAAGAGGTATTTGATGATTTTGGGAAAGAAAAAGGTCTCAGAACAACAGCAATCTATGGAGGCACTGATATTAGGAAGCAGATCCATGACCTGAAGACCTCCGAATTAGTTGTAGCAACTCCGGGCAGACTTTTAGATCATTTAAACCGAAATTCTATAAATCTCAACTTGGTAAAATATCTTGTGCTTGATGAAGTTGACAGGATGTTTGATATGGGATTCAGAGATGATGTTGATAAAATTATACAGAGTGTTCCTAAAGAAAGGCAGATTCTTTTATTCAGCGCTACAATGCCAGGCAAGGTTCAGTCAGTTGTAAAAAAATACTTAAAATCACCTTTGGTTCTTAAAGCCCAGACCATGATTGATAAGAGCAAACTTAATCAGGTTTATTACGATGTTGACAGGAGAAGGAAATTTTCTTTATTAGTAGATTTGCTTAATAAAAAAACAAAGGGATTATCTCTTATTTTTTGCGGAACAAGAATGGAAGTAGATCACCTCACAGCAAATTTAAAGCAAAATGATATTCACGCAATGGCAATTCACGGAGGTCTTACCCAAAACAAAAGAATTCATGCTTTGGATTCTTTGAAAAAGGAAAAGACCAGAATTCTTGTGGCAACAGATGTTGCGGCAAGAGGATTGGATATAAAAAATGTTACTCAGGTTTATAATTATGATGTTCCAAAAACCTCGGAAGATTACATCCACAGGATTGGAAGAACAGCAAGAGCAGGAAAAAACGGAGAAGCTATAACTCTATTGTCAGAAAGAGATTATGATAATTTCAGGTGCGTTTTATCAGACAAGAAATTAGATATAAAAAGCATAGGTGTGCCAAAAATACCCAAACTCGTATTTGACAGAAATCTTATTCAGCAAAGAACTATGGGAAATCATGGAACTGGCGGAAGATTTAGTGAGCGAGGCGGTTTTGAGAGAAGAAATAGTTTTAGCGGGGGTCGAAGCGGCGGATATAGAGGAAATCGTTCAGGTGGTTATAGCGGAGGAAATGGCTCTGGAAATTATGGTAATCGAAGCGGTGGCTCCAGTTCAGGGAGCTATGGAGGTCGAAGTAACAACTCTGGCGGAAGAAGAAACAGCTTTGGAGGAAGAACCGGAGGATCTAGTTCAGGAAATTATGGTGGAAAAAGCAACAATTCCGGAGGTCGAAGCGGAAGCTATTCAGGAAATTATGGAGGACAAAGCGGTTCAGGATTCAATGACAGAAGAAAGTCAAATAAACCAAACAGGCGAAGGAGATATTAATTGAACAAAGGGAATTTTAATTAAAATATACCTGAATTTTTGATAATAATTTATGGAAATATTATTTTTCACAAATAATGAGCGAAAGGCAAATGGGATAAAAAAAGCAATTAAAAAATTCGGGATTGATATTAAGATTAAAAAGAATTTTGGAATTCCTGAAATTCAGGCAGATACCTGTGAAGAAGTTGCGGAGTTTGGTGTAAAATGGACTGCTGAAAAAACAGGGAAACCAACAATAAAAATTGATACCGGTCTTTTTGTGAATGCTTTAAATGGGTTGCCTGGGTATATACAACCCAATTTCACAAAAAACTTGGAATTGAAAAGTTTATGAAATTGATGGAAAATGAAATAAACAGGAAAGCTTACTTGGTTTATGCTCTTAGTTTCTGCGAATCAGGAAAAGAACCCGTAACTTTTTCAGGCAAAACAAAAGGAAATATAGTTGAAAAATCCAATCAAAAAGGTTCATTAATAGATTCGGTTTTTATCCCTGACGGAGAAAAAGAAGTGATTGGCAAGTTAAGAGAAACCAACCCAGAAAAAATATCACAATTCTTTGGCGAGGTTGAAGAGAAATTCGCAAAGTGGTTTATCAAAAATAATAAAATATAATTCAATTTTTAAATATATTTATTTAATTAAACACTATTATATAGTGGATACAATAAATATTTAAAAATGTTCTATTATGATTTCAAAACAGGATCAACAATTAATTAAGAGACTTGAAAAGTATAGAGATAACTTTGAATAAATAAGAACTTGTTTTGATTTAGATGATAGGATTGGTTTTGGAAGTCTTCCAAACGCGCATAGTGTTTATTCTTTGGGGATATTGTAGATATTTTTGGCGCAAGAGATGAAAATTATGATATTCAGACAATCGGGGTTTTTTCTTGGAAAATGAGTTTCTTCCTTAAGATGAAACTGCAAGGATAATTGTTTTCCAAATATTTCAAAAGATAAATCCCATATGGTTTTAATATATCAAAAGAAAGCTGGTGGGATGGCGATTCTTTTGAACCAAAAGTGTTGGGAGTTTCTGATTTAGTTTTGGATGGGTTGGTATCCCATGAATTATCGCATTGGGTTAAAGAATATGGACAATTGCCAACAAATGTTTAGCAGGTTTTTAAGCACCGTGAACAGGAGTTCATTAAATTGTGCGAAGATGCATCAGAATATGCAGGAAAATTTGGGCAGGATGCTTATTGGGATTTCATGAATCAATATCGTATCCCAACGAATGGTGAAGTGGATATTGATATAATTGCCAGTCTATAGGGATTAAAGAGGGGATTGTTGCAAAAATTGATTATGCAACAGAATGTTTAAGGGCATATAACGGACCAGACAAAGATTTTCAATATGTAACCCCAAAACAAGTAATTCAACAAATGGAATTTCGTAAGAAAGAAGTGCAAAAATATGGACAAATTTGCAAAATTAAATTATAAATCCAATAATTAAACAGATTCCACAAAGATCCCATTAATAATTCCATCCTGTCCAGGTCTGCTTGTAATTTTCACATGTCCTTTTTCAGTCTCAATGATTGCTCCTTTTGTGATTACTTTTTCCCTGTTGAACCTGAAATTTGCATTATTTTTGATAACCTGAAGGATTTTATGTTTTTTTCCGTTAACATTCACAAATTCAGCATTAAGCATCTTTGTTTTGTAATTTCCGCCTTTTGTACGATTAACACTAACTTTTCTTGTTCCTATCTTTACAGGGATGAAATAGCCGCCTCTCTCAAATTTCTTTTTCTTTCTATTCGTAAGGGCTCTTCCTCCAGTACTTTTTCTCCTGCTTTTCAAACACCAAAATACCATAATAAAATTAATAAATTAAATAACTAAAAAATAAAAGATGTATGCGCTATGAAGTGTGGTTATTATTCATCTTCTTCAGGTGTGTTTTCTCCATCGGTTTCAATATCTGCATCGTAGTATCTCATTTATCTATGTCGAAAAACAAGTATATATAGATTTTGGATGTTTGATATATATTTTTTACGATAGAAATCTATATATTATTTAATCCTTCAGAAATAAAGCTCAATAATTTGATTGTTGTTAAATTGTCATATGAATTATTCTTTTATAAGGCACCGGATCTAATCAATTAATTCTTATTTTTAATTATTTTTCTATTAAGTTTATGTCAAAAAATTCAAAAGAGGAAAAAATAGCAGAAACTAAAGAAGTGACTAAAACAAAAGAACCAACAACTAAAAGTACCCTGAAAATGAATTATAAAGTATTCGCAGCTCTTCTCTTTGTGGGTGGTATGGCAATTGGTTTGCTTGCAGGCATGTTGTTAACTCCGAATTCAACATCAGCATCATCGACTCAGAATTCCAATACCAACAATTTCATACAATCCATTTTGAATCTAGGTTCAGCATCAACACAATCCATGAATTCGCAGGAGGCTGGGGACAAAGCAATAGATTTCATTACAACCAATTTGTTAGGTCCGGGTATTTCAGCAGAACTGGTTTCAATAGAGGAATTAAACGGCGGCTCTTTGTATAAACTTGAATTAAACATTTCAGATGGCAGCAGTTCGCAGGTTGCGGAATCTTATATAACCAGCGATGGAGAATATATATTCCCGCAGGGAATTCCAACAGGAGAATTTGCGGCTTTGAAGAAAGCGGCAGAAGAAGAGCAAAATAAGCAACAGGAGCAGGAAATGGAAGCAATTCCAAAAACAGAGAAACCTGAAGTAAAATTGTTTATAATGGCTTATTGTCCTTATGGTTTGCAGGCAATGAAAGCAGCAGTACCAGTATATGAATTATTGGATGGAAAGGCTGATATGACAATAAACTTCGTAAGTTACGCAATGCATGGCAAGAAAGAACTTGATGAAAACCTAAGAATATACTGCATACAGGAGGAACAAAAAGAAGTATTTTTGAACTACATGGCTTGTTTCACAGAGTCTGATGATTATAAATCATGTCTTGATGAAACCAATGTAGACAAAACAAAACTTGATTCTTGTATAGCAAGAGTTGATGGAGAATATAATGTAACTAATATGTACAATGATAAAAGCACTTGGGCAAGCGGGAGATTCCCAATGTTCTATGTTGAAAAAGAAGATAATGAAGCTTATGGAGTTCAGGGTTCACCAACAATGGTAATTAATGGTAAAATTGTTAGTGTAAGCAGGTCACCCGAAGCATACAAAGAAGCAATTTGTTCAGCATTTACAACACCTCCGGCAGAATGTAACGAAACACTTTCAAATAATCCAGCATCACCAGGATTTGGCGGCGGTACAGGAACAGCTTCAACAGGCGGTTGTGCTAATTAATAATTGATTTGTTTTTAATTTATTTTAATTTATTTTAATTTATTTTAAATTGGTGTTATATATCTGTGAATTTTATGCGATTAAGGTTCTTTTATTTTTTAATAAATAAGTTTATGAACAGGAAAAGACTGGCGGCAAGAATATTAAAAGTGGGTAGAAATAAAGTCTGGTTTGATCACACAAAAAAGAAAGAGATAGAAGAATCAATAACTGCTGCGGATTTCAGGGAATTAATAAAGAAAAAGGCAATAAAGAAAATCCCTGAGAAGAAAAATCTGTCAATTCGAAAGAAAGTTAAAAAAGGAACAGGTAGCAGGAAAGGAGCAAAATATTCCCGTTTAGGTAAAAAAAGAAGATGGATTATAAAAATTAGAGGTTTAAGAGCGGAATTGAAAAGATTGCTGACTGGCGATAAAATCGAAAAAACAATTTATAAGGATTTATACAGGAAATCTGGAGGAGGATTTTTCAGGGATAAATCACATTTAAATTCTTATCTTGAGAGGCAGGAATTAATTAAAAAATAGATTATTTTGGCAGTTGAGAAATTTTATATTAGTTAATTATTTTTATTTTAAGTATCTGAATTGTTGAATATTTGATACAAGGGGTTGCTTTTAAAGTTTTCTAATCATATTATGGGACTTGAATATATATACGCGGCATTATTGTTGCATGAAGCAAAAAAAGACATTGATGAGGCTTCAGTATCCAAAATTATAGAATCTGTTGGTTTAACCGCAGATAAAGCAATGATTAAATCAACCGTGGAAAATTTAAAAGAAGTTAATATTGAAGAGGTCTTGAGTTCTGCAGTAGCAGCTCCGGTAGCGGCAACAGTAGCGCCGGTAGCAGGAGGAGAAGAAAAGAAAGAAGAGAAAAAAGAAGAAAACACAGAAAAGAAAGCCGAAGCAGCAGCAACAGGATTAAGTTCTTTATTTGGATAAATTTTTATTGATTTTTGGTTGTAATAATTTAATTAGAATTAATGATATTTTTGTTTTTTAAATCAAAATAAATAATTTAACTGTTTATTTATTGAGGGTCAAAATGAATTTAAGAGATAAGCTGGAAGTTGGGAAATATAATTTATTGGGTAATTTTTATCTTAAAGGCGGAGATATAACTACAGCCGCAAAATATTTTGAAAGAAGTCTAGAAATAAATCCCGATGATGAAAAAGCTCATTATAATCTTGGGTGTTGTTATCTTTCTTTGAAGAGAATAAAATATGCTGAAAAAGAATTTAGAAATGTTTTGAAACTGAACCTGGGTAATGATTTGGCTTGGATGAGACTTGGGAATATTTATATGTTAGATATACCTGAAAGAAAAGAAGAAGGAATTTGGTATGATGAGATTGGAAAGCGTATTAATGAATTAAATGAAGTATGCAAAAATCCACTTAAAATGCAAATCGAGGAAATTATAGAAAAATATAGTAATTCTATTGGAATCTTTTATGTTGAATTTGACGAAAATAAAAATATTTCTTTTGCGGATTAGAGATAAATAAATATTATTCCTAAGTAATATAATGGAAGAAATGGAAGATTATCTTAGGGTTATTTTAGATGACACTTCGCTTTTAGATAAATCTAAAGATGTGTTGTTAAAAGGAGCTATTGATATTTATAGAGAACTTAAACATTTTCGTTATTCTGGAGAAACTAAAGCAAATGTTGCGTTATATTTGGCCTGCGATGAGTATTCTTGCGCAATACCAAAGAAAATTCCAAAACCAAAACTCCCGCTTTTACATAAAGCAAGGAAGAGAACAGGAATTAAAAGAGTGGATATTCTTGAAAGAATAGATCCTATGTGTAAGTTAGCGGATAAAGAAAGAGCTTGTGTTTCTGAAACAGCAAAACATATTTTAAAAGAGTATCAGAAGAAAGATATTATAAAATATGGAGCTGGGGTGCCTGTTGGAACTGCGGTAACTGCAATATATATAGCTTCTAAAATCTGCGAGGAGCCAATAACACAAAGAGAATTACAAAAATATTTTGGTGTGAATGAAGTTACAATCAGAAAAAGATACAAGGAGATGAAAAATACATTAGGAATTTGTTTTTGATTCAATTTGATTATTTAACTAAATCTAATTTAGATTAATTGCTAAAGTGCAGAATTTTAGGTTTAGGATGGATTTTACTGTAAATTAAAATTATAAATAAAATTTCTAATGTAAGTTTGTTGTTTTGTTTGGAGAACATATTATTTATAACCCAACTTTGACAGTTTGTCCTTTATTTTATCCAAGAACATAATTTGATAGATAGATATTTTGAAGGATTTTTTCAGGTAATTCCGCATCAAAAATTTTTTGTTTATGGAGTCAAAGTTTGAATATATCCTTTTTTCGACTTTAACCGTAACTGTCAAATTCATCTGGCTGATTTTAGTGAATAATACAATATTGCAATTCCAAAAAGACATTTCATATGCTCTTAGCGTAGGATTCCTCACGATTTTAATCTCATCCCCAACTGTCAAATTCCCCTGCAAAAAATAAGTGAAAAAATGTTTACATTTGTATAATATGCTCTAAAAAGCTGAATTTTAAGGAATTGGTAAGATTTTTAACTGCCAAATTCATTGTGCAAAAAAGGTGAAAAAATCAAAAATTGGTAAATGTCAAACTTAGGTTATAACTTCTTATAATACATACCAAAGAATTATTAAAACTGGGTCTCTATTCTAATAAATATTGAGGTTAAAGGTAAAATAAAAAAATAATTATAATTTTATGCCTCAGTAGCTCAGTTAAACTGTAAACAGTATTCATCGAAGATGATGCTCCTTTTTCGCATTGCGAAAAATAAGGTTTAATCATTTAGCCTGCCTTTGCTTAAATACCTTAGAAAAAGCTCGGTAAGCTTTAAAAGAGTTTCGGTTTAGAGAAATCTGGTAGAGTGCGTGCTTGGTAAGCACGAGGTCCCGAGTTCAACGCAACCATTTCAGTTCAAATAATAAAAGAAATGGTTATGAAAACCTCGGCTGAGGCTGTTTATACTTACCAAAATTCAATCAAAACCTTGAGCAACATCAATAAAAAGTTTTTTAAACTCCTTTAAATCTCTTTCTCCAACTACATCTGAGACATTAAATGTAAAAAGATATCCATATCTAGAATAATAAATCCCCAATTTTTTGATATCCACATTATTTTCAAAATTATCTATTCCCCCCAACTCATTAAGTATAAAATATCCTATTAATTGTAAAAAATATTCTTTAGTAAATTTAAAATTAATTGTTGTTTTTATATCTATTAAAGTGTCTCCTATTATTAAATCTGCATCTGCACCACCAACCATTAAAGATGCAGTTCCAAATGTCGGATTTAATACACAAAACTCATTTTTCATAAAATAATTCTTTGGAATTACGGAATATAAATTATTTAAATCTTCTATATCTCTCGGTTCAATATCCAATGAATTTGGAAGAACCCCTCCAGATCTAAGAATACCATCTAATTTAGCTATAAGTATTACTGAACTTAATAAATTATTGGATAAAACTCCTTCATCCAAATACATTTCATAATTATCCTTAGCCCTATTGACTATCTCTTCGCTGGTTTCTCTTAAATCATCTTCAAATCTCGCCAAACCTTTCACTTCTTCACAAACCCAATCTCGATTTATGATTTTATTATTATGTCTTGCAATATAGAATCTAAGAAGATAATCAAAAGCTGTACCAATTAACATATAATTTTTTGTTTTTGGTTTAACAAGAATATACTTCTCTTTTTTAATCTGTGGCATTTTAAAAATTTTCTGAAATTTTTCATATAACCTTTTATTCTTCATAAAATCAGTTAAACTCATTTTTATCACGCAATTCATAAAGAAATGGAAGAAGGTCTCTTTTCCTGAGAAAATCCAAATCATTCTGTCTCCAAAAACTTCCAATACATCTTATGCAACCATCTTTACAACAAGGATATTCACAAAGTTTTATTGCTCCATTTATTATATTTATCCATTTCTTTGAGATTACATCTACAAAACCTACACCTCCATCTATATTATCAAACAATATTAATTTTGAAGTATTTTCTAATATCATTCCGCTTATTTCTCCATCTTCACAACCAACCTCAAGGGTTGCTGCAGCTATTAAAGTGTTAAGAAATGTCAAAGGACTGTCTAAATTTAAATTCAAATAATCTAAAACAATTGCCCTAGTTTTAAATTTAGTTCCAATAGTTTTATTGGCGGGTATATGAACATGATTATCAAAACTTGATCTATTAGAATTTTTTGAATATAATTCCCCACATAGTTCACATAAAAAATAATTTTTCTTATTACCATCTTCAGTTACTGAATCAAATACCCTACCTATCTCACATACAATTGGCTTAGAAACCATATTACTATCAAATTTTATTTCTTTAGGTAAATTTATTACTTTAAATCTCCAATTAACCCTTTTTTGAATCAGAGAAAATGTTGATCTCTTTGCTCTAATTACTTTTGGTTCTATAATATATTTAGTATTTTCAATCAAATTATCCTTACATAATGGACATTTAGTTTCATTTTTATTTATATACATGACCTCTTTACAAGAAGGGCATTGTTTAAAATTTTCCGTAATAATTTTAATTTTATTTGCAGGATATAAATCAATCTTATAACAATTAAATCTTGATTTATCATAATCTAAAGTGGTTGGAGGACAAACTTCTTTTATATTAAAACCCTTTATTGGAGCTCTACCATTCACTAAAACTATTGATCCTCCAGTACCAAAAGCATAATCAGGAAGAAGTCCCGCTTCTTTAAAATAATTAAATACATCCATATTTCTTTGAAAATCCTTGCTTTTTAGAGAATTTTGTAATTCGATGAAATCTTCAAGTTGTTTTATCCAATTATCAATTAAATTATCTGTGTTAAAATCAATATTACTAAGTTTTAAATACTTATTTAAATGAATTTTGAAATCACTCTCATAACTTTTCCAATACTCTTTTATTTTATCAAAATGTTTTTCCCAATTATTTATATTGGACCATGCTAAGCCTTCAGTTTTCTCTCTAAATTTGGTTTCATACAATACATAACTGAAAAATACGCTAAATAATGCTTTTTTGATTGGAATTTCAAGATCCAATACAAAAGCTGGAGGGTTTATCTTTCCCTCCACCAATCCTTCAGGCTCATAAAAATAGGTAGAATCTAAAGTCCTTTTAGATAAATAAGTAACTGCAATAGTTGATTGTCCGCACCTACCGGATCTACCCGTTCTTTGTACATATTGAGCAGGACTTGGTGGAGCATATAACAAACCAATAACATCAAGATCGCCGACATCTATACCTAATTCTAAAGTAGGTGTGGCTACTAAAAAATTAACATTTCCTTTACTTTCTTTAAAATCAGATTCTATTTGTGACCTTCTATCAGGCGGTGTTTTTCCTGTATCTATCCTTGATTTCAATATAGGAATATTATCAATTCTTTTCCATTCACCATAATAATTAGTCTCAACGTCTTCTTTTTCAATTTTACAAACTTCAATAAATTCTTCCTTAAAAAAATGTTTTTCTTCACATTCATTTAAAAATCCCTTATTTCTAAGCAGATCTATAATCTCTTTTGGAATGCTTAAGTCAATTTTTCCTTTTGGTTTGCGATCAAGTTTATTGATCTTCTTGTAAATTCCCATCAACAAATCAAGGTTATCTTTAAATTGATTAAAAGAATGAAATTCATCTCTATTTACAATTTCATAATAGGACAATATTTGGTTTTGTTCTTTAAAAACTTCAAACGCATCAAATATATTTTTTTTATCATCTTCTGAAAATTTATCCAATTCTGCTACTTGAAGTTTAAAAAGCCCCCTATTCATTAAACTAGCTACTTTTTTTCCACTACTCATCAACTCTTCATACAATTCTTTCTTTAAACTCAATTCTAGATATTCATTAATGGTTGTCTTTCTTTTTATACTATTAATAATTTCAAATATCAAATTAGAAAGATATAGTGGTTCAACAAGTTTTTCTATTCTTTTTTGTAACTCTGCACGTGCTATATTTTTCAAATGAGTTTCTTCTATTTCTCGAGCAAACTTTGAAGTTCTTTGAACATTGTCTGTAAAAACAAGAAGTTTTCTCCTATTTTCAGGTAAAGCCATAAAAAATTCATCAAATACTATGTGTGAACAATTTTCATCAGAAATCTTAGAAACGGGAACAATTAAAGATTGCCTACACTCTTTAAAATTACAGGAAGGACAATATTTATTATTGGTTTTATGATTTAGTATATCTATTTTTTCTGGATTTTCAATAGCATATACTGCAATGAAATCCGATTCATTACAACTTTCACATTTTATAATATTATCTGAATAAAGTTTTAAACAATGCATGCAAATTTTTAATTTTCTATTGGAATTCTTAAATAGTTTTTTCGACAGAATTATAGCTCCATCCTTTTTTTGCTCCTTTTGATTATTAAAATTATTAAGAAATCCAATAATATCCAAATCTTCAAAAATAATATCTGAATTTTCTTGATTTTTTGGTACTTCAAACTCATAGTTTATATATTCTTCGCCACATTGCCTGCAAGTAACTATCTCAAATATTAATTTGGATTTGCAAACACTACATTGATCCATCTTGGTAAAATAGATTTTATTACAAGAGTGGCATCTATATAAATGTGGAGGTGCACAGAAATATGAATGAGCTCGAATTTCATTTTTATTTAAATTCACCTTATTCTCACCAAGTTTTTTATAAAATTTTGGTTTGAACAATATATCGGTTTCAAAATCTTTACTAAAATTGGAAGTAACAATGCAATCTGATTTAAATTCTACATTGAATAATCTAAGTAAAAATTCCTTAACCTCCTCTGATTTTGGATCACCTAAAGTGGCACTTGTTCCTAAATATTGAATATTTGTAATATTTTGTTGCAAACTCAAATGAAATTGTAATCTTCTTACCAATAAAGAAACATCAATCCCCTGAGCACCTCTGTAATAATGGAGCTCATCCAAAACCACAAATTTGACTTTAGAATTTTTTAAAATAGAAGAATATTTTGGATTAAGTAATATTCTTTCCAACATCACATAATTAGTAATCAAAATATTTGGAGGATTTGTCCATATCTCCTCTTTATTGTTAATCTCAGATTTATTACCCGAAGCATTGCGCTTACCTGTATCTGCATCAAAAATACCATATCTTATATCTGATTTGTATATTTCATTAATATCATCCAATAATTTACCGATTCTTTTTCCTTGATCATTTGCTAACGCTTTTAAAGGGTATATTATTATCGCTTGAACTCCCTCATGTTTTTGTGTAATACAATGATTTAATAGAGGCATAAGAAATGCCTCTGTTTTACCACTTCCCGTTCCAGTAGAAATGATGCAATTATCTCCTTTTAATATTGTCTTCCAAGCAGATAATTGGTGATGATAAGGATTTGATATCTTGCTTTTTAATAATTCTTTAAACAAACTATCAAACAAAAGAGAATTGAATGTTTTTTCGTCTCCAACCAAATACTTTGGAGCAGTTTGTAAAATAATATCTCTCCAAATAAGTTCATTATCTAAAAAAATATGTTTTAACTCATTGTAAAGAATACTATTGCTTCTGCATATAGTGGTTAAAACAAAGGAAAGATATTTTTCTTTAATTTTCTCAAATACATCAATTGGATTCATACCTTCCATACATCCACCCATTCATTTATTATATCAATCAAAGTCCTTTTTGAATAAAAATTATAATTATTTAAAAATTCTAAGTAACGTTTATATTTACCATATTCTAAGTCCAATCTTATCCTGTCTGATCGTTCAACCGCAGCATCCATTTCTTTTCTATTTTGTTTCAAATAAGCTATAAATTTTATATACTCTTCATTTGTTAAACTTTTAAAGATAAAAGGCTTATAATAAATTTTATCATCAATATCTACAAAATAAGCATCTAAATATACTTGACTAAATAATCCACAATGTTGATTAACATCTTTCCCGTATGATTTTTTAACATGATAGAAAACTAAATTACACCTTTTTTGAAATTCTTTTTTTGTGCAAATATATAACTCCAAATCCTTAAGATAATTATAATATAATTGTTGTGCAATAAAATGACCAGCAATATCATTCCCCTCCAATTCTTGAGATAATTTTAACAGAACAAATTCTCTATTGAAAGATTTATTTTTTTTGTAAATTTTATCTTCAAAAAGTCCAATAAAATATTCATTTGTTTTTTGTTTTAGTTTATCCAACAAATCAGGATCATAAACAATAACATCTAGCTCTTTTACATAGGGATTAGTACAATGATATAATATTAATCTAACAATATTATTTTGAATATTTTTTATTTTGAATAGAAGCGTAAAATAAGAAACTTTATCTTCAGAAACACCTTCTTCATTACTTGGAGTGGAAGACATAAATATGGGGGAAGGAAAATAAGCAAAAGTCTCAGCACTTCTTTTAATAAAAGGAACTCGCTCCCATTCATAGAATTTTTTTAATTTATCTTCTATATTTAAACATCCTCGGTAAAGTATTACTTCCGCAAAATCATCTTTTTTTATTCGATAATTACCTTTTATTTTACAAATTTTATCCGATTTATTTTCTTCAATAAATTTTATTAATTCCTGATGATATTTGAGTCTTTTAATATTTCTTTCTGTATTTGAACCCATCCAATTTATCAAAGTTACAAATGTTTCAAGTTCAGGACACAACGCGTGGAACAACCCTTTCGCAACTCTATCCCCTGTAAAAACAGAAACAGATCTATGAGATATATTTGAACTCTGATTATCCAAAGTCAATTCAAATAAAGATTCTCCAATTATACCTTCCTTATCCATACGACAGGATCTATTTTTAGAAAATCCTTCAGCATCATTTTTCTCTCTTTTTAACCATTTTTCAGCATCAATTTCCTGAGGTCTATATAGTCTTGAGATATTATTCAGCTCCATATTATAATTAATTCTATTTTAAAGTTTTTCAACATCAAATTAAGGCTTATTTTATTTATACCACTCCAAATATTCTCCAACAACTGCTCCAAGTTTAGGGGCATCAAAAATCTTCCTGCCAAGAAATTCATTTGCTGTGGAAGTATACATATTTGATACTATTCTATCCAATCCCACACCCAATTGCGGAGGCTCTGACCTGCAGATTTTTCTCCAATCCTCTATCCCATTCTCTTTAGCAACTCTTTTTGCAGTCTCCACATCATCAGCCCAAAAAGTATTCCTGTAATATTCTCTTGCAATTTCCTTGCTCACAGGAATACCCTCATAAGTAAACCTGCATTCATCAAGAGTTCCCAGCACATCAATAAGCATTAACCTGCCATTAGAATCATAAGCAAGTTCTATTTTACCATCTTCATTAACCAAACCCGCTTTACTCGCAATCTTAGTAATCAGATTATTTATCTTTGAAAGAGTTTCTTTAATTTCATCCACTTCAGCATTGTTCAATGAAGCTAATTTTTGGGCTTCCTCCCAGGTTATATACCTATCTGTTTCCTCTAATTTCGTGCTCACATCAAATAAAGGTTGAGATAATTTTTCTCCTTTTTCAGGATAATGGTCCAGCTCTAAATCCTGATAACTAATATCCCTTCTTTCCAATCTCCTGAAAACACTTGAACCTTTCGGCAAATAATTCCGGTAAATTATCTCAAGAGGTATGAGTAAATTATTGGTGGTTTGTCTGTTCGCATAATGATATTCTCCGTCCCTAAACTCAGGAGGAAATACCCTAACCAAATTAACCTCCATCACATTTGTTGGTTCATCAAGTTCGTCTGTATAAACAACTTCCCCATCTTTATTTACAAGACCGCGATAGTGAGTGTTAATTCCCTGTTCTTCTGCCTGTTCAAAACAATAACCTCCAGTCATGCATAAAGAAACCCCTTTGCCTTTAATGGAATCCGGCATTTTACCAAAATCCAAAACAGAATAATCATCAGAGAAAGTAAATCTTCCCAAGCCTAAATTATCTCCCTCTGGTTTTTTCAAAATCTCTAAATCTTTAACACTACCCATTATTAATTAATAATTATTTTTTTAAATAATATCTGGTTAATTGCAAAATTGTAGGATTTATAATCTTGCCTTCTCTTTCCTTATTCTTCTCTTAATTTTTCTCATCCTCGATTTCACAGAGTTCTTTGGCATAATATTCTATATAAATTAAATAAACCCTAAATTCAGGAGATTCTCTAAACAAATAGAATCCAAGTATTTAATAATATGGATCTAAAAAACAAAAAATATAAGAAAAACACTTCAATATGAGACATATATTCCCGAAAGATTTTGAATGGGGCATAGCCGCTTCAGCATATCAAATAGAAGGGGCTTGGAAAGAAGACGGTAAAGGAATCTCTGTTTGGGAAAAATTAACCCATCAAAAGGTGAAATTCATGATAAAAAAAGAATTGAGTTTCTACAGAATCATCTCAAGAAAGTCCATAAAGCAATAAAAACAGGAATAAATTTGAAAGGTTATAGTGCATGGTCTCTTACGGACAATTTTGAATGGACCTTCGGATATTCACAGAGATATGGTCTAATCTATATTGATTTTCAGACACTTAAAAGAAGTTGGAAAGACAGTGCACACTTCTATAAAAAAGTTATTAAGGAAAACAGCATATAATATTTTATTAATTTACTAACTTTCATATTATGGATTTTAGGGAAATTGAAGAAAAATGGAAAAAACGATGGGAAGAAGAAAAGATATTTGAATCAAACCCTGATAACAGAGAGAAATTCTTTGTAAATACTGCTTATCCTTATGTAAATGGTTACGGGCATCTTGGGCACTTATTCACATTTCTGAGAACAGAAATTCTGGCAAGATTCAAAAGAATGCAGGGATTTAATGTTCTTTTTCCACAGGGATTTCACGCAACCGGACAGCCGATTGTTGCCGCAGCAAAAAGAATAAACGAAAAAGAAGAAAAACAGACCAAAATTCTTAGAGACATGGGAATCCCTGAAGAAGATTTGGAAAAGTTTTCAGATATAAATCACTGGATAAAATATTTTCCTGAAAAATGGAAGGAAAATTTAAAGGATCTGGGTTTTTCAATTGACTGGAGACGGAGTTTTATAACAACAGAAATAAATAAACCCTATGACAGTTTTGTAAAATGGCAGTTCCTGAAATTAAAAGGAAAAAACCTTGTAAATAAAGGAAATCACGCTGTTGTTTTCTGCGAGAAATGCGGGTTTCCTATCGGAGACCATGACAGGGCAGAAGGAGAAGGCGTTGTCCCCGAAGAAGTTATCTTGCTGAAATTTGAACTTGAAGGGTTTAAACTGCCAGTAATGACATATAGACCCGAGACAATCTATGGAGTAACCAATCTCTGGATAAATCCTGAAGAAACCTATGTTCAGGTAGAAGTTTCAGGAGAAAAATGGATAATTTCCAAGAATATGGTTGAAAATCTGAAAAAACAGGATTTTGAGGTAAATGAGATCAAAGAGATAAAAGGTTCTGATTTTATAAAAAAGAAAGTTCTGAACCCTGTGACAAACAAAGAAGCAATAACCCTCCCCGCAAGTTTTGTTGATATAAAAATAGGGTCAGGAATTGTAATGTGCGTTCCGGCTCATGCTCCGTTTGATTATGCCGGAGTCAAAGAACTTCGGGAAAACAAAGAGCTTAGAGAAAAATATGAATTAACTGAAGAAGACCTGAAATTTGATTTTATATCCTTAATTAAATTGGAAGAATTCGGGGAGTTCCCCGCTGTGGAACTTGTTGAAAAAATGAATATAAAATCCCAGAAAGAAAAAGACAAACTTGAAATTGCAACAAAAGAAATATACAAAAAAGAATTCCACTCAGGAATTCTAAAAATAAAAGGACTTGAAGGGAAGAAGGTTTCTGAGGTAAAAGACGAACTCACTGAGAAATTTATAAGAGATGAAATTGGGGTAAAATATTTTATACTTCCTGAGAAAGTAATTTGCAGATGCCTTAACCCGGGCACAATAAAAATTGTGAAAGACCAGTGGTTTATTAATTATAGCAATAAAGATTTGAAGAAAAAAACCCACGAACTTGTTGACCGGATGAGATATTATCCTCCTGAAATAAAAGAGAATTTTCATTACACAATTGACTGGCTTAATGACTGGGCATGCACAAGAGATAAAAAAACCTCAATTGGAACAACACTTCCTTTTGATGAGACCCAAGTGATTGAGAGTTTGTCTGACAGCACTTTGTATATGGCTTATTACACAATTTCAAATTATCTTCAAGAAGGGAAACTGAAAAATGACAAAGTTCTGAATGAAGAATTCTTTGATTATATTTTCCTTGGAAAAGGAGAAGACCTTAACAAAATATCTGAAGCAAATAATATTGAAGTTAAATCTCTTAAAAAAATGAAGGAAGAATTTTTTTATTGGTACAAAAACGGTTTTCAGGTAAGAAATTCAGGAAAAGATTTAATTCAAAATCACCTCACCTTCTGCATGTTCAACCACACTGCAATTTTCCCTGAAGAAAACCTCCCAACCGGAATCAGCGTGAACGGTCATGTCATGCTGGATGGGGAAAAGATGAGCAAAAGCAAAGGAAATGTTGTGTTTATGAAAGATGCAATTAAGGATTATTCAATTGACTCCCTTCGGTTTATAGTTGCTTATGCCGGAACAACTGGCATGGATGATGTAAATATTGAACTAAAAGAAATCAAATCAATTGGAACAAAACTAAAAAGATTTTATGAATTTGCAACTTCCGACCATGAAACTTATGAAGAATACAAAAACATAGACAAATGGTTTGAATCGGTAATAAACCGCACAATGAAAAAAGTTTATGGAAACTATGACAACCTTGAAACAAAACTAGTTTTGCAAATTGGATTTTTTGAATTGCAGAATCATTTTAAATGGTATAAAAGAAGAACCACTAATTACAACAAAGAACTCCTGTTAAAATTCATTGAACTGCAGACAAAGATTCTTGCACCAATCACCCCATTCCTCTGCGAGGAAATCTGGGAAAAAACAGGAAATTCTAAATTTATAAGTTTGGATAAATTGCCGGAAGTTGATGAAGAAAAAATAGATAAGGCTGCGGAGAAAAATGAAGAAATAATATCAAATCTTCTTGAAGATATAAAAACCGTGATTGGACTTGCAAAAGTCGGGCAACCAAAAAAGATTAAAATTGTTGTTCCTGAAGAATGGAAATATAAATTATTCTCTGAACTGGATAAAAAACTTGAAGAAACCCGTGACTTCAGTGAATTAATAAAAGAAGGTATGAAATTTGAAGAAGCCAGAAAAAAATCAAAGGAAATCCAAAGATTAATTAAAAGAGTTTTAAGTAGTGGAACCGGAACATTTAATCCTGAAGAAAATAAACTGCTTGAAGAAAACAAAGAATTTTTGGAGAAAGAATTTGAGTGCGAAATTGAGATTACAAAAGAAACTATCAAAGAATCCTGGCCCGGGAAATTTGGAATTTTGGTTGAATAATCAAAAAAAACAAATAGAATATTATCTTAATAATTCTGAATATCCATTCATTCCAGCATTAGCTTCCAGTGTTTCAGTAATATTTTCCGAGTACAATCCAAGTTCTCTTGCAATTTCTTCACCATAACTTTTATCAGAAGACCCTTCTTCAAGTTTATACAAATATTTTAATCCACCCTATTCTTCAATATAACCAATAGATAAATTCTTCGCTGCGGAATATTTACCATTATCAACTTCTTTGGACAAAGGGTGCATATATGTTGTAAAATAAGTCAGACAACCCAATTTATGAAAACCATCCAATAAAGTTAATGATTCTTTTTGTCCCTCTTCATAACTGGTCCCTCCGCAAGGTTCGTCTAGAATCACCAGATTGTAAGGAGTTGCTTTTTCAAATAATATTTGTTTCATTCGCTTCAATTCATTTCTATCTCCTTTTGTCAAATCATCAGGGGCAACAAAATTAGTGTAAATACTATCAACTAAACTAATTTCTGCGGATTCAGCGGGCACATAAAATCCTTTTTGCGCCAGTAACTGAGTTAAACCAACAGTTTTAACATAAGTAGTTTTTCCCCATTGTTTGGTCCTGTTATTAAAAACATATTTTCTTCCGGAGAATATTGAAGGTTATTAGGAATAATTTCATGACCCTTATTTCTTTCTTCTGATAATAATGGATTTCTCGCATTTTTTACATTGAGTGTTCTATTTTCTTTTGGTAATATTGATTACAAATAGTTTAACTAAAAAATCTGTTATTTTTAATTTCTTGGAATCAAAATGGTTAGGGTTTTATTGTGGGATAAATTATCAAATATTTTGTCTGTGGATAAAATAAGATTAATTTTTGATGTTTTAATGTCAGCTTCTTATTTAAGGGGTTTAAATAGAAATAAAGATGAATTAAATAAACTGAATTTTTATAGGAGAGAGGCTAAAAAATTGTTAAAAATTAGATTTGGAGGGGAGGATAAGATGTCTGGATAATCAGATTTGTCCTGATATTGTATGTTAATTAGGTGATGATGTTGAAAAAGCCACTTCTATTTATAAATGTATCGGAAATGTCAGAGACAGTGTGGAAAGAAATATTACTGAGGGATATAGAAAAGATGAATTAAATGATAAATTGGATACTATTTATTTCAAATGGATTGGTAAATTAACAGTATTGGAGATGGAATTGATGATAAAATATTAAGGTTTATTGAGCTGGATGTTCATAATGAGAAACTGGAGAGGAATCTTATGGACACCTCAGGGAGAATCCAATATTTAGAGATAAATTATGGAAATTCTTTTGGAGCTAATATTAGAGGGAGCGGTGAGGAAGATTCATTATTTTTATCCACCCCAATACCTTTACAAATAAGAGGTAATTATAATTCCAGGAAAAAAGACTCTGATTTCCAGGAATATTCGGGTGGAGATAAAAGGAATTATTTGGAATATTCTCCTTCTTCAAGACAAATCGCAAGAGGAGTTGAATTTCTTGAAAGATATGGTCATTTAAATCCAGAAGCTTCATTAAAACGATTAAAAAAACTTGAAAATGGGTTGTATCAGGAATCAGATAAATGGATTAGAGAGGAATTAACAGATAGTATAAACCTGCTTAGAGCTTGTTTTTCCAGTGATATTAATTGTTAATTTACACAAATTCCATTTTCTTTACTCTGAACCCTTTTCCGATAATATTCTGTTTTCCGCATTCAGAACAAGTATATCTCAAATCAAGTTTTGTGCTTGGTTTGCCCCTTCCCTTTGGCTTTTTAGCTGGGAAAGAACCATATCCTGCGACTTTTCTTAGATGTCTTCTTTGCCCCACAGCCACGCATCTTCTTGGTTTATTCTTAACTTTCTTTATTTTCTGGGCTGTGTATTTTTTGCAGTATTTGCAGTATTTATTTCGTTCTTTTGGAATTTTCATAATTTATTATATAAAAATTAAATACTTGCAATTCAGTTCATTATTCCTATATTTGTTGGTCTGAGTTGGGATAGGGGCAATAATTGCCAAAAGTTTCTAGATTTGATTAATATTTAGAAAATCAATGTAAATAATGAAGAAACTGATAGGATTATTATTAGGTATCCCCCTGTTTTTTGGGGTAATATTCTTCTTCGGGGGAACTGAAATCCTGACTGTTCTGTTGGGCGTGAATCCTTATTATTTTGGGTGCGCTGTGTTAGTGCAGATTATTATAGTTTTATTATATGCTTTAAGATTAAAACTTATTGTTTCTGAACAGGGTTATAAAATTGGTTTTGGGAGAATATTAAAAATATTATCCGCAGGGATGGCTATTAACCAGTTGACTCCTATTGTTAAGGCTGCAGGAGAACCTGTGAAAATGCATTATCTTTCAAAATCAGGGATGCCGGTGACAAAAGCGGGAGCCGCCACTGTAGTGGAAATATCTTCGGAATTAATTTCTTTTTATGTCTTCCTTTTTTTCTCAGTTTTATTCCTGTCTTTTGAAAAGTATCTTTCACAGGATTTTTTATATGCTGGGGGAATGGTATTTATATTATTTGCTGCGGGGATGGTTATTTCATTTAAGTTCCTATTGAATGAGGATAAACTTGAAAGAGTTTTTGGGAAACTTCTTATTAAATATTTCAAGAAAGATGCAAAATTATCCACAAAAATTTTTACTTCAAGTCTAAAGCATTTATTTACTTGCAGGAAACTTGGCTTTAAAATATTCTCTATTTCTTTCTTCTGCAGATTTCTTGATATCGTTCGGGTATACCTTCTTTTTGAAGCCCTTCATTTTTCTTCTCCATTAACATTTGCTCTTGTGCTCTGGGTTGTTGGATTTATGTTTTCAATGATTCCGTGGCTTCCGGGGGGTCTCGGATTGGTTGAAGGGGGCACAATACCAGTTCTTATGCTTTTGGGCATCTCAGCATCTATTTCTTCTTCTTCAATTTTACTTGAGCGTTTACTTACTTTCTGGTTTATAATCCTGATAGGTGTTGTTTCTTTTCATATGCTTAATAAAAGATTCAAGGAGAATTATGAGGTTAACTAAAAATTTACTGGGGGGTTTATTTATTTTAATTATAGTTTCAATAATCTATTTTTTCAGACCGTGGCTGCATTCTATGGTGATTTATTTTGTTAAAAATCCCATAATTATTGAGATTGTTTTGATATGGGTTATTGTTAACTGGTTTTTATTAAAGAAAGGAGGAAAATATTCACAAAGAAAAAAACCTCGGGTTGAGGTGATAGGTGATGTTGAGATGAATATGTTTAGACCTTCTTACCTGAATTTCTCAATGATGTTATTTTTCCTTTTGTTTATGGTTGCTTCTGTGTTTTCTGGGGTAATAGTGCCTCTCGAATTATCACACACTTTGGATTATAAAGAAATATCAGCTTTACCGGATTCCAGTTCTAATGTGAGATTGATGCCTGCGAATATTGCTTACAGGTATGC
>QMZS01000004.1 GCA_003663295.1 Candidatus Aenigmatarchaeota archaeon
AAATTTACTTAATTATTTAACAAACCCTTTACAACCCGACAGAAAATGATTTAAATAATAATCTAATAAACAGTTATGACAACAATTGAAAATTTAACAAAAGCTTTTATTGGCGAAAGTCAGGCAAGGAACAGATACACAATATACGCAAAGATTGCAAAAAAAGAAGGATTTGAACAGATCTCAGAAATCTTTTTGATTTCAGCAGACAATGAAAGAGAACACGCAAAATGGTTGTTCAGGATGATTGGAGAACTAAACAAAGATAATAAAAGTGAAATAAAAGTTGATGCAGGAGCTCCAACAACTCTTGGAAATACAATAGAAAACCTGAAAGCCGCGATTGCAGGGGAGAACTTTGAACACACCCAAATGTATCCTGAATTCGCAAAGACTGCTGAAGAAGAAGGATTTCCCGAGATTGCCGCAAGACTGAAAGCAATTGGGATTGCTGAGAAACATCACGAGGAAAGATACCTCAAATTGCTGAAAGAAGTTGAAGGAAATTCAGTATTCAAAAAAGAGAATAAAGTTTACTGGGTTTGCAGGAAATGCGGATATATACACGAAGGAGAAAAAGCTATTGAGAAATGTCCTTCATGTGATCATCCAAAAAATTACTTCGAAGTCAAATGCGAAGAATACTAATTTATTTTTTTAATATATTTAAAATCGATTATTATTATTGGTAATACTATGACAAATATAAATGAAATATATAAATGCGAAATCTGCGGCAACATAACTTCGGTTATTGAATCAGGAATTGGCGAATTGGTTTGCTGCGGTCAGGCAATAAAACTTTTTGAAGAAAACACTTTAGACGCGGAAGGCAATGAAAAACATGTTCCTGTTGTGGAAACTTATGACGGGGGTGTAAGCGTAAAGGTCGGTTCCGTACTGCATCCAATGGAAGAAAACCATCACATTTGTTTAATCCAGTTGGTAAAAGACAATAAAGTGATAATCGGGAAAAGGCTTGTGCCTGGGGAAAAACCCGAAGCAAGTTTCTGCCTTGCAAACACAGAAGGAATCACAGCAAAAGCATTGTGCAATGTTCATGGACTTTGGAAATCCAAATAAATTTGGTTTTGTTAATTGTTTAAATTATGAAATATTTGATAATATGCGTTAATTTATTTTCAGGGTTCTCTTAATAGGATACTTTTCTGGATGGGGGTTTTCATAATAAGTCTGCTGGTTTTGATTAAATCATCTGATTATTTTACAGACTCCGCTGAGAAAATAGGAATTCATTTTGGAATCTCAGCTTTTATTATTGGGGTCACAATTATTGCGGTTGGGACTTCGCTTCCTGAACTGGTTTCATCAATTATTGCAGTTCTGAATAATTCCTCTGAAATCATAGTTGGAACTGTTGTGGGTTCAAATATCTGCAATATTTTTCTTGTTCTGGGGCTCGCGGCAATCTTCTCCAAAAAAACAATTGAGATTGGATGTGAATTAATTCATGTTGATTTACCTTTTATTGTTGGTTCCTCGTTTTTACTCGCAGTAACAATCTGGGATGGGATTTTCACTTCTTCTGAAGCATTATTGTGCCTTGCCTGCCTGATTATCTTTATATACTATACCCTCAACACTGAAAGAACCCATGAAAATCCTGAAGTGGAAAAAGAGATGAAAGCCAAAACTAGAAAAAGCAAGATGGATAAAAAAACCGTGTTGGTTCTTATTGTAAGCTCTATTTTTATTTATCTTGGGGCAAACTATACAGTTGAATCTGTTATCAAATTGTCAGAGCTTCTCGGTATAGGCAAGCTGTAATGGGTATTCTGCTTTAATCGGAACTTTAATCATTCCTCAAAACATATTGTCTTTTGGTCTTCCAATGATACTGATGGCAACAATAATGTATTTCTTCATAACGCAAGATAAAGAGATTACCAAATGGAAAGGTTGGCTGCTTTTGATATTCTATGTTTTCTTTATTGAGAAATTATTTGGGTTGTTATAGATTACGTTGCAGTGGAATTGATTATTTTTATTAAATCCACATCCTGACTTTCTTTTTGTATGTTGAGTATTTTTTGCCAAATGCTTTCTTAAGGTTTTTTTCTTCCAAGGGGATAAACATTGCGTTCATCGCAATTATGAAAAATATTGGAAACATCAGGGTAATTAAATTTCCCTGAAAGATTGAGATTCCCAACAGAATCATTGTCAATCCCAAATAAACTGGGTGGCGGCTTATTCTGAAAGGTCCTGAAGTTATTAGAGTTGTTGGTATCTCCTTTGGTTTTATTGTTGTGTTTCTGATTTTGAACAGATAAGAGACCCAGAGATTTAGAATTATTCCTGTAAGGATTAACAAAAGTCCGAGGTAAGTGTAAGGCGAATAAATTAGTATTTTTATTGGAATTAAGTGATTTATGAATATTGACTTGAATAACAGAACTGTGAAATAGATTGGAGGTTGGAGTATGGGTTTCATAATTTAAGTTGTTTTTTGGTATTTATCTTTGTATCAATTTATAATTACCATTTACTATCTTTTAATTTTTCTTTAAAATAAAATACTAATGCACTCAAAGTACCTGCACTAAACAAAAACCACTTAAAGATTTCTCCCCCCATTTGCCTAGATATGAAATCACTCACAATAAATATCCCAATAACAAATATTAATGGAACCACTATAAAAATATACACTGCTTCTTTAACTTTCCTTTCATATTTGGTTGGTCTTGACATAAATAGTTTTATTTTACCTATTTATTAACTTAATTTCTTACCTTTTTTATTACATTAAAATTTTATGAAAAAGAAAAAAGTTAAAAACAACAACACCAAAGAAAAATCAACAGATAAATATAAAGAAGTGATGAATATAAGTATCTTAATTTTCATTACTATTTGCTTTCTTTGTATTTCAATATATCTTGGAAATAACTCCGAAGATATAAATTTAAATCTTCCTTTCAAAAAATATTATTTTGAAGCTAGTTTTAATCCAAGCGAAAATATAATACTTAATCAATTTAGAATTTATTATAAATTTAACCAAGATTCAAATAAAGGCTATATTTCCTTTATGATTACTGAAATTAATGAGTCCATTACCACTAAATCTTTCGAAATAGAAATACCTCCAGAATTAAATATAACAGATGTTAATATCAATTATTGTAAAAATGATAGTTTTAAGAAATATATTAACAATAGTTTAGAAAATAAGCATTTTATTGTTATTTATAATATTAGCACCCCTCTTGAAAATACCCAAGTAAATATAACCTTCAATGGAACTAATTCTTTTGAACCTAATGGAAAATATAAGCTATATGTAGATGCATGGAGAACTTATTCAGACCAAAGAACTCCAATTAAATTTAATTTAGGTGAATATAAATGTAGAAACCTTTGTTTTGGAGGATATAGAAATTCAGAAACTGAGATAAATGGAAAAATCATTAATATAAAATATCCCCTGCTTTATTATCAAGGAAATGACCCTAAACGTCTTGGACAATCTTTAGCTATAAATACAATCCATCAACCATCTGAAAAAAGAAAATCTAATTCTGACAATCTTCAAATAGCTTTTTTTGTTTCAAGTTGTGTTTTGCTTGCAGAAGCAATACGTTTTCTTATGTTGTATATTCTATCAAACAATTTAAATTATATTATTAAATTTATAAGAAAACTAAAAAAGAAATGTCTTATTTAAACCAATTATTTAGTCATTAAAATCCTTTAGATATACGCTTTATCATGATGTTTAAAGGTAACGAATTTAAGATATTTGGTTTTTATTTCAAATAGAATCACAAATGAACCTATATGAACTCTCCTTAATCCTTTCATATTGCCTTTAAGTGGTTTGTAATGTTCTGGCCTTTCTAAGATTTCATCAATTTTTGATTCTAATCTTTTGAATAATTTTATATCATTCTTTTTTAATTTCTTGGCAATTTTCAAAAATTCATCAGAAAAATCAGCCATATATTTCATAACTCCTCAAATAATTTCTTAACATCTCCGGAATGTTCGCATCTTTTAAACTTACCTTCTTTTAAATCTTTTAGACCTCTGTTAATGCTATCTCTAAACTCTTCATCATTATATATCAAAATTTCGTCTTTAAGCTCTTCTAATTCCACCTTCCTTTTTTCAAGCTTTCCTATAAACAATTCTATATCTGTTATTGTACCCACTAAAGGACTTAAATTTATTTTCTTGTCAATATATTTTTTGTGTAAATCCTTTGGTTTCAGTTTGGTTTTAAGTTCCATAATAAAATAATCTTATATAATAGGCTAAACAGCGATTCCGAATATATATTCACCAACCTATATCTTTAACAACCGATAACTATAAATACTATTTTGAATATATATTCATATGCCAAGAGGAGATAGAACCGGACCGGAAGGAAAAGGCTCTAAGACTGGAAGAGGCGCAGGTTTTTGCGCAGGAAACAATAGCCCTGGATACATGAACACTGGATTCGGGGGTGGACGCGGATTTGGAAGAGGTCTCGGAAGAGGATTTAGATCAGGTTACTCAAACACCGGAACCCAAACCAAAGAAGAGCAAAAAACCGCTTTAGAAACCAATTTAAAAGACATTGAAGCGGAAAAACAGGAACTTAAGAGAAGACTGAAGGAACTGGAATAAAGTTTTTTCTTTTTTTAATATTAATATGGACAAGAAATTAAAAGAATCAATTGCAAATGCGGCGAGGAGTATTGGAAACAGCCTGCCTGTATTAACAGGAGTTATTCTGCTTATTGGTTTGATTGAGACCTTTGTGCCAAAATCAATTTATCCAACATTATTCAGCAACAATGTTCTTCTTGACCCGATTATCGGGAGCGGGTTGGGAAGTATCCTCATAGGAAACCCGGTAACAAGTTATGTGCTTGGGGGAGAACTTCTCTTACAAGGGGTAAGTCTTGTCGCAGTCACCGCATTTATTGTTTCTTGGGTTACTGTTGGGTTAATACAACTGCCAGCGGAAGCAACATTGCTTGGAAAGAAATTCGCAGTGGCAAGAAACATTCTGAGTTTTATATTTTCAATCATAGTTGCAATAACAACTGTGTTTATAATAAGTTTATAACATGGGAGAGCAAAGTTATTCGGGAATTTACTTCTTGCTAAGTGTTCTTGCCTTATATACTTTGGTTGGAATATTCAGAATTGAATCAATTCTCCCATCACTAATGTTTTCATTCTCAATTTTTAAAAATGTAATTCCTGTTTTGGTTCTTATTTTTGCGCTAATGGCTGCGATGGATTATTATGTGTCCCCGAAATCAATCAGCAAACACATTGGAAAATCTTCAGGATATAAAAAATGGGTTTTTGCAATCCTTGGAGGAATTATTTCCACAGGTCCGATTTATATGTGGTACCCAATGCTGAAAGAACTAAAAAAACAGGGAGTTGGTTACGGGTTTATTGCAACATTTATCTATAACAGGGCAATTAAACTGCCTTTGCTTCCTATAATGTTATTATATTTCAACGTACAATTTATTGCCGTACTTACTCTGGTAATGATTATTGCCTCTCTGATTATCGGCCTTATATTTGAAAAAATAGAAGATAAATTATGAAAATAGCAATCTCTTCAGAAGGTAAAGATGAAAATTCCAAAGTAAGCCAGATGAGTGGCAGAGCCCCTTATTATCTAATCTTCGAAAACAAAAAACTCATAAAAACAATTAAAAATCCTTTCAGGATGGGTGGTGGAGGCGCAGGATTTGGCGTTGCGGAAATGCTTTCAGAAGAAAATGTAAATCTCGTAATAAGCGGTAAATTCGGAGGAAACATGGTATCGACCCTTGAAACCAAAGGGATTAAATCTAAAGAACTGTCGGGAATAATGGTAAAAGAAGCCCTGGAAAAAGCAGAATAAAATGCCAAGACCAAGAAATCGCAGGAGAATTAGTTCCAAACCGGGAGTCACTTATTTTAAACCCGCTGGCGTAAGGATGATGGACCTTGAAGAAATTACTTTGAATATTGATGAATGGGAAGCAGTAAGATTAACAGATTTCCTTGAGCTGGAACAAATAGAATCCTCAAAGAAAATGGGAATCTCCCAGCCAACATTTCACAGGTTACTAAAATCAGCAAGAAAAAAATTAACTGAGGCAATTATTGAAGGGAAAGCGATTCGCGTTGAAGGCGGGGAATTTTGAGATTAAATAGGTTTATTGACTGTATAAACATTAATATGCATATTAATATAATGTGCTCCCTATTGATCCTACGGAGTCAATAGATAATTTAATAATCAACAAATTTAAGAAGTTACTAAAACTATAGAAGAAACAATGATATTTATTGATGATGGATTCTTATCCAAACTCACTAAATATTTAGGCGAAGGAAAATATCTGAAATATGATGTTCTTGAGTTTTCAAAATCAATAACAAAAAACAGAATCTATTTTGTAAACCTATTTTTTTCTATACCGCACCACCTTTTCAAGCAACACCCCCAACGGACAATCAAAAACAAAGGAAAGAAGAGTATGATAAATTTAAATCAAAACTTTCAAAATATAGAGAACTTATTTTTAGAAGAGACATTCAAAATTATAAAAAAATAATTTATTTCTTATTCCTCAATCTCCATCTATTAATTGGGTAGATTATCAACCCCGCGGAGAATGCGGTTATGAATTGCATTACTCCGAAAGCTGCAAGGAATGCAACAGGCACAAAACCTAAACTATACAATACAAATGCGGATGCAGCAAGGAAAATTGCTTTAAAAATACTTCCATAAACTGCGCCAACCATATAATGTTTCTTGTCTTTCAGATAAAACTTTTTCACGCTAAATATTAAAATTGCATTTCCAATCCAGATAAATGGCAACATAAAAAATAAATAAACTGTTAGCGGACCAAACAAAATTCCCTTTATCAGCACACCGAGGCTTGGAAGAAATATTAAAGGTAACAGATTCTTCCCTTTTGTGTATAATGCCCCTGCAATCAACATTGAGTTTACGACTGCCCCAAGTAAAAACTGGGATTGAAATAAGAATAAAGGGGTTAAAAAAGCTATCATTGAATAAGAACCAATTTCAAGCAAGTCTTTTGTTCTTGACTGATGGATTCCTGCTCTTAGATTAACCAGACTTGTTATGTTTTTGCAAATACCTGTGAGTTCCATAACTAATACCTTAATTGATATATTAAATTTAATCAAAAGTTAATTTAACCGATTAACAAAATATCCATTAAAACCAATTTATTTGACTGTTAAAAATCCCCACCAAGGCAATCTCTCATTAAGAACCGTTGCTTCTTCAATTCCAGCATTAACAGTTAACTCATTTTCAACTTCCACCGGAATCAAACCAAATAACCTTCTGTTCTCCATTGATTTAATTTTGTAAACTAATTTGTTGTTTTCTTTTTTTAATTCCATTTCTTTGGCTCTAAGTTTAAGTTTTGACGCAACATCGCTTGCAAGAATTTTTATCTCAGAATTATTCATCACAATAGTATTATTCTTTATTGTCAACCCCTTTGATTTAATCTTAATATCTCCATCTTCAATCATCACCTGCAGTTTTTCAGGTCTTATTGTCAGGTTCTTATTCTTTATCATTACAGATATTTTCTTGTTGACTGAATTAACAACAACACCGTCCGCTTTAATCACCCCAGGTTCCATTCTAAATTCATCAACCAGTTCGCTCATTTCATCCGCATTAAGTTCATCCTTGCTTCTTATCAATTCTTCTATAAGTCTGTCAATCTCATTCCTGAGTTCTTTTAAATCCCTTATTCTATCTTCTGAATCAATTTCCTTTGACATTATCTTGCTGATTTTTACTTTGTAATAACTGGAAATCTCATTGCCTGAAGAAATTACAATTGGTTTTGCTTCTATAGATTCTTCATTTGTGAGATCTCCTCCGCTGCCACCGCCTGAACTTCCTGATTCAGAGCTACTGCTTCCGCCAGAACCGTCGGTGTTGGATTTAAGTAATTTGCATCTTATCCTAATCCTGTTAATCTCTTCATTAATCTCAGTTATTGTCCTCTTTATTCTTTCTTTTCCATCTTCTGAATATCCTTTAGCCTCAAGTTCAGCGTCCGACAATTTATATAATAATTCATAATGTTTTCTCTTCTCAACATATCTGTCAATCTGTGAACATATATCAATATAATCAGGTCTTGATTCTACCTCCTTTGCGGTTACAGTCTGTTGATTCCTGCATCTTTTCATTTCATCATTGGTTCTCTCTTTTATTGTTCTTATTTTTTCATGTAATTTATTTACCAAATATTCGTCCCCGCTTTCTTCAGCCTCTTCAAGCAATTCCACCAATTTTTTTAGTTCCTTCATCAACTCAGAATCAATAACGCAAACTCTTTGCGTATTTGTCAAAGAAACAGAACCATCAGAATTGGTAACCGATGAGCTTGCACTGGGACCTACTCCACCTCCATTAGAAGTAATAGTTCCATTTGCACTGGGACCCACTCCACCTCCATTAGAAGTAATAGTTCCATTTGCATAAGAAATTGCGGTAGGAGCTACACTTGTTCCACCTCCGGAAGAAACACCTTCATCATCAGAAGCGATTACTGCGGACATTCCAAATACCAGAAATATTAATGTTAAAAAAGTTAATAGTTTGTTTGCCATAAATAAATTAACAAATATATATTAATAACCAAAAGTTTTCCGATTCCTGAAAATGATGAATTATCTTGTTAATTTTCTTCTGCCTCTTCTCTGCCATCACCAATTTCCCAGTCAACAATTTCTATTTGATCCCAATTATTGCCTATTAGCATTTCAGTTGGTTTTTTCTCTCTATAATTTATTAAATTATTCAGTCCAATTAACTCACTCACAATTCTTGATTGACCAGCACCATCCCTCCAGTCATCAAATTTAATTTCATAGTTTATTGAACTTGAATCTGATTCCAGGGTAATATCATATAATCCATTAACGGAATATCTTAAACTACCATTATCGCTCTCCATTTCTTTTAAAACATATCCGCGGTATTTCATCATCTCAAGGATATCCTTAATTTCATGTTTAACTAAGTCTCTATAGATTTGGTCTGAAGTATCTATAGAAATTGGAAAGGGTTCAATTAATTTTATTGGTTCGGCTTTTTCATCCATGCTATTAAGCTCCTTCTCTCTTTGCAAACCATTTAAAAATCCATCCAAATCAGAACCCTACTTCTTTTCTAAGTTATAGTTCTCCAAATCAATTGAAGTATAATTCAAACTACCTTTTATACAAATTTCTGCAGGAGTGTAATTCTGAAGAGATGCTCTAAGAACCAAACCCGCAGTACTAGCCATATTTTTATTTACTTTAAAGTATTTAAATAAAAATTATTTCTTCAAACTCGCCAAAAATGCCTCAACCTGAATCAAAGGATTTGAACCCTCCACAATCCTGAATTCATAATCAGCAAGAAGTTTAATAACCCTGACTTTTTCATCGTCCTCAATTTCCAGTTTAAATATCTGGGAATAAATCTGTTTTAAAAGAGCGTCCGGACTTACTCCCCGCTCAATCATCAAATTGTAAAGTTTCTTTCTTGATTCCAAAAACTTTCCAGTTAGCGCAAATTTTAATAACTCCTCAATATCCCCGCTCTTTGCTTTTCCAATTACTTCGAGAACAGTCTCCTCTGAAATCTCCTTGTCTATTGAAGCGCATGCCTGTAGGATATTTGTTGCTCTTCTTAAATCACCCCCACACTCGCCAAAGATTTGTTCTATAGCCCCATCATCAATTTTTAACTGTTCCTTTTCAGCGATTTTCTTCACGCATTCCTCAACATCATTTTTTGCAACAGGTTTAAACCTAAAGATTACGCACCTTGACTGGATTGGCTCAATTAATTTAGAAGAATAATTGCAGTCCAAAATAAATCTGCAGGTTCCTGAATAATTTTCCATTGTTCTTCTCAGAGCCTGTTGCGCATCTTTGGTTAAAGCATCTGCTTCGTCCAAAAGAATAATCTTAAATTCCGCTTTCCCTATTGGTTGGGTTCTTGCAAAATCCTTAATTTTTATTCTGACAGTCTCAATCCCTCTCTCATCAGATGCATTTAATTCAACAAAATTGAATTTATCCCCGAAAAGCTCATTAACAAGGCAAAGGGCTGTTGTTGTCTTTCCTGTTCCCTGCATCCCAGCAAACATCAGATTGGGAATAGAACCTTTTGAAACAAATGCTCTGAGTCTCTTAACAGTATTCTGCTGACCATAAACCTCATCAAGTTTCTTTGGTCTGTATTTTTCTGTCCAAAGTTCAAACATTATTATAGTTGTTTAAAAATATAGGAACCATTACGAATGATATAATTCAATATCAAAACTACTTCCGATAACAATATATAATTACTAAAAATCACTGTTATCAACCTTTTAAAAAATTAATAATTATATGTTTATGCTCCTGTAGTCTAGCTCGGTCCAGGATCCCGGCCTTTCGAAGTCAGCCTTTAAATAAGGCCGACACTCCAAACCAAGAAATTGGTTAATAAAGAAGGGTGTGAGACGTTAAGTCTATGACATGAAGATAGCCGGTGACCCGGGTTCAAATAACCTTTTTCTTTTCAAAAAAGAAAAACGTTAACGAAAAAGAAAATAATTCGTAAATGAGAATCCCGGCGGGAGCATGCTTTTAATTATGGAAGAAGGAACAATTTACGTACCTGAAGGAATTGAAGATATAGGATACAAAACAAAATATTCTGCGGGTTATGATATATGCTCAAATGAAACCCTAAAAATACCGCCTAAAACAAGCAAACTTGTGGATACGGGAATAATAGTTAAACTCAATAACAAAAACATATTTGCCTCCTTATTTATAAGAAGTTCTCTCCCAGGAAAGAAAAACCTGATGATGTTAAATTCTGTGGGTATTATTGACCCGGATTATTGCGGAAGAGAAGACTCAATAAAAATGAATTTGTACAATTTTGGGGAAACCGAAAGTGTTATTGAAAAAGGCGAAAGAATAGGACAGATTGTGTTTTTAAAATTTGAAAAACCTGAATTAAATGTAATTCACGATAAAGAACTGCTTGATGAAAATAATCGAGGTGGTTTTGGGAGCACTGATAAAAAAACAAATTAGTTCTATGAAATATTAGAATAAACAATCTAAAAATGCAAATATCTTTTACAAAATAATTATTTCCCCTGAGTTTTATTTGACCTAATACTTGGTCTTATCTTCTCAGCACCAACCCCTTTGCGACTTAAACCCCTTGATTTTTTGGCAGCTGAAGTCATTCCTCTGAAAACTCTGCCTTTATGCTGTCTTTCAAGCATCCAGTTAACATCTTTATCATTCCTTATCTGAGGGTGATTTTTATCCACTAAAATTACTTCAAACCAAGTGCTTTTACCGTCTTCGCCAACCCAGTAAGAATTTAAAACCTCAAGATTTGGGAATTTCCTTGCAACTCTTTCTTCAATAATAACCTGTTTGCTCTTTTTTGCGGGTATTCTTGTACCTAAATTTGATGGTTTTCTTCCTTTTGTTATCCTGGTTCTTACTCGGGTTCCTTTTTTGATTTTAGCTCTTGTAACTATAAATCCTTGTTTTGCTTTGTAACCTAACGCTTTAGCTCTGTCTAATCGAGTTGGTTTATCTATTTTAACAACAACATTTTCTTTTCTGTATTCTATTAATCTCTCTTTATAAACCTCATTTTTCTTGGGAACTTTCCAAATTTCCCTCAAATATTTACCAAATCCCATTATAAAACTAATCAAAATAATTTAATACCTATATTATATATGAACACAATAGTAAAACTGATAATTGGGCTGTTAATTACCCTGTCCGGGATTGCCTGGTATGTATTCCATAGTTCTTTTGAAATGGCTGGATTGATGGATTCCTTATTCAGTCTAAAAGTGCTTCTCTCAGGTTCTATCGGGATGGTCCTGATTTTAACAGGATTATTGATAATGTGGGTGGAATTAGAAGAACTTAAAGACGAAAAATTAGAGAAAAAAACTGAAGGGAATAAAAAAACAAAGAAAAAATAGGTTTGATTTTATTTTTTATATATGATTTCCAATTAATAGAAAGTCTAGATATTCTTTTTCAAATAATCTAGTTCTTCAAAAAAATTAATAAATGATTTAATTATTTTAAATTTATAATAAATCCATGGGGAAAATATATCCTGTTGTAAGATACAAAACATTAATTGAGGGAAAATTAGGGTATCACCATGCATATAATCTCGGTCCAATAGAATACACTAATTTAGCAAACAGACCAGAAGTCATAATAATATACCCCAAGTAAACCACTCCAGAAATCAGACAATCCCTATAGATTAATTATTCCATTTCATAAATTATGATTTACTCGCATTCCAGACTTGCGTCTTTTGAACAATGTCCTCTGAAATTTAAATTTAGATACCTTGATTTAATCAAACCAAAAGTATCGCAAAGCGTGGAAGCTTTCATGGGGAGTATGGTTCACAATACTCTTGAAAAACTTTATAAAGATGTAAAATTCAAGAAAGAAAATTCAGTTGAAGAAATGATTGGATATTATAATAAACTTTGGAAAGAAGAGTGGAGCGATTCAATTAGGATAGTGAGGAAAGAATACAAAGAAGAAAATTTCAGGAAGATGGGGGAGCAATATCTTAGAGATTATTACAAAAGATATTACCCATTCACAGATGGGAAAATTATTGGGATTGAGAAAAAAATAATGATTTCCCTTGACAAAGAAGGGAAATACCAGTTACAGGGATTTATTGACAGATTGATGTCAACCGGGGACGGAGAATATGAAATCCATGATTACAAAACAAACATTGAAGTTCCACAGGTGGAATACCTTAAAAAAGACAGGCAACTTGCTCTTTATGCAATAGCAATTATCGAAAAATATCAAGACGCAAAAAATGTAAAATTGATCTGGCATTTTCTGTCAGGAAACAAAGAAATAGTGATTGAAAAAACAAATGAGGAGCTTGAAACCTTGAGAAAAGATATGATTAAACTGATTGATAAAGTGGAAAGCGAAAAAGAATTTAAACATAAACCCTCAGCGTTATGCGGATGGTGCGAGTTCAGGGATATCTGCCCGGAATGGAAACACCTGATAAAAACCGAAGACCTTGAGCCAAACAAATTTCTTGAAGATTCCGGGGTGGATTTGGTGAACAAATATGTTGAACTTAATGATAAAAAAAAGGAACTTGTAAAAGAAGTTGACAAAAATATTGAACTTGTAAAAGAAGCGATTATAAAATTCTGCGAGAGGGAAAATGTAACTTCAGTAAACGGGTCAAATTATATATCAAGAATCTGGGTGAAAGATGTTTCCAAATTCCCGGGGAAAAATGATGAGAGAAGAGGGGAACTTAATAAAATAATCAAAGAAGGAAATCTTTGGGGGGAACTTTCAGAACTCGATACTTTTAAATTATCAAGAATCTATGATACCCTTCCTCCAGAAATAGCCAAAAAATTGGAGGGGTTAAGAAAAATGGAACGGATTGAAAGAATTTATCTTAAAAAGAAAAATTCCCGGTAAAATCTTCAAAAATTATTTATTTCTAAAATTTTCTGGCTAATAACCAATCCACTCGCTATTATTGGAAATAATTTCTCCATTGTCAATATCCAGTTCAATTATCCAGGCACCAATATCTGGAGGGTATTGATTGGCATTAGGTTTTTTGTCAAGAAAAGTTCCCAAATGATAAACCTGAGTACTGCCATATAATTTGCAATCAGATTTATGTTTGTGACCAATGCCAAAAATATCCGGTTTATTCTGAAATGTATTGAGATATTTATTGGTTTTGTATAATTTACCATAAAGCGATTTTCTGCTCGGATGAATAAGATTCATAGTGAGTCCATCTTTCAACCCAACATATCCTGTGTATTTTCCCAAATAATCAATATCAACCCGTTGGTCGCATAACTCCTGAACAACATTTTTGCCTTTATTGTTTTTAATCAAGTGATTTCCTGAAATTAATTTCATGTTTAAATCTCTCTGTTCGGGGATTAATTCATTAAAATAATTTATTTGTTCTTTAATCCCATAACAATCGGGATGCAGTTCATTTAATTGCGCTGGATAAATTCGATAACCTTCAAATAAATCACCTCCATGAAAAATCTGTTTGACACCTCTTTCTTTGAGCAAATCCAAATAATCTAAAATATAACCTTCATTTGTAAATCTATTGCCAATATGCCAATCGGAGGTTAATCCAAAAAAATCAGAGTCGGTTTGGGCCGGATAAATATAATTGTCCCTTTTACCCATGATAATATTTTATTAAAGAATAATAATTAATTTATCCAATCAAAAACCCAAAATTCTCTAAACCAAGAGCCAAATAAAGATCTATCTGGTTAATTAAGAATTTTAATAATTTTATTTATGCCGAGATGGCGGAGCGGCCAAAGCAGCAAATAACTCAAATATAACTGCGGTCACACGCGGCTGGCTTGAAACCAGTTTCCCGAAAGGGAACGCAGGTTCGAATAAACCCTTTTCAGCGTAATTGTTGAAAAAGGACTCAACCCCAAAACATAAATTAAGGTGTATCGAAAATCCTGCTCTCGGCGTATTAAATTTATATTTAGTATTTTCTGTATGAAACTCTTAATTGTCAGGCATGGGGAAACTGAATATAATGTGAAAAAAATATTTCAGGGAACCCTCAATGAAAAATTGAATCAAAAGGGGGTGGAACAGGCGAACAAACTTAGCCTGAGATTAAAAGATGAAAAAATAGATGTGATTTTCTCAAGCACTTTGGACCGGGCAAAAAAAACCGCTGAGATTATTAACAAATATCACAATCTTGAGATTCAATTTAAAGAAGAATTAAAAGAGAAAAATTTTGGTGATTTGCAGGGAAAATCCTGGGATGAATTATGCGATATTGTGAAAAAAAGCGGGGTGGAGTTTCACAAATATAAACCCCTCAATGGAGAAAGTGGGGTGGAAGCTCAGAAAAGAATTGTGGATTTCCTGTACAAAATTATTGAACAACACTCTGAGAAAACAGTTTTATTTGTAACCCATGGAGCAGTGATTATGGAATTATTGTTTCACTTGACTGAACTGCCAAGAAGTGAATTTAAAAAAATTGAACAACATAATACAGCGTTGAACATAATTGAGATCGACACCAACAAACATAAAATCCATCTTATAAATGGCACAAAACATTTGGATTAAATTATAATTTTAATCAATTTCTTCAATTCCATATTTAATTAAATAATCTTCAATTCTCCCTGCATCAACCTCAGAAATCTTTTCTGTTCTTGATAAATAATCCTTTATTTCGCTTATATCCACAATTGAGTGGACAAGCACATTAGTTTTTTCTTCAAATTGTTTTATTGCATCTGTTCCGTCCACACCGGTTTCCTGTCTGCCCACAGCAATAACCAAACCCGCATATTTTGGATTTTCTGCAATGCGATTTAACAAATTAATAGAATTATATTTTGTTCCTCCTGTCGTAAACACATCGTCCACTATCAGAATTTTATCGCCTTCATTTATTTTATGTCCAACAACCCAATTTTTTGCAGGTCCTGATTTGTGGCTTCGCCATGACCTTTAAGTTCTTTCCTATCAAATAAATATCCTTTATTCAAATGAAAATCTTTATCCAAAGAAATTGCAGTTGCTACTGATAAAGGAATTCCTTTATAAGAAGGTCCAAATATTACATCATATTCCTTCGGCTCAAATGCATCTGTTATTCTGCTGGCGTAAATATAAGCCAAATTCGAAATACTTCTTCCATCATCAAATACCCTAGTATCCACAAAATACGGAGATTTCCTCCCGCTTTTTAATTCAAATTCTCCTATCCCTTAAGCATTTTTATCAAGCAAAAAATCAATAAACTTTTTTTGTATGCTTTCATAGTTTAATTACAAAATAATTTATTACATTTTGGGTTTAATTTGCTAAAAGGCAATATTTGAAAATCCGTCTCAAAAAAATTGCGTAATACCCCATAATTTACTTCAATTGGAATAGCAATTTTAGGATTTTCATTTTATTATTTAATTATACGGACAAAAAAGTTTAATACCAACAAAGTCCTATAATCTCAAACTGCCTGATTTCTTTGCAATATTCCCGGTCATCATTCACAATATTTATCTTTACCCCATTTCTTTCATATTCTTCGAGAGCATTTTCGTATTTAGGCACAAGGCTGTTAAGAACTAGAATTTCATTTATTTTGTCTTTGTTTTTTTCAACCTCAGAACCGTAACAAACTTTATCCGAGTGTTTTTTTATTTCAATAAGGAATTTTTTCACAGTCTCCGATTCTTTCCTGTCTTTGAATTTTCCTATGACTTGCTTGATGCAACCTCTTGTCAGCAATTCCTTAAACCCTCTTTCTCCCCCGTTGGATAAATTATCAACAATTAAATCTTTATCAATCAACTTTGCAATTATATTTTTTGGTTTCCCCGGACCAGCAAGAATAATTTCTGCGTTTTCTTTTTTTAGGGATGAAGCAATTTCTTTGTAGTATTCTGTTTCCCTTCCTTTTGAAAGAACTTTTTTTATCTCTTTTAAATTAACGAAATCATACATCCGAAAATCAGCTTCACCTTTATCAACAACGCAGGTTAGAATTTTATAATTTTCAGGTCTTGGTAGATTGTTCAAGCCCCCATAGATCTTTATTTTTGAATACACTTTTAAATCAAGGGAATGGTATTTGTTTTTTTCCGGACCCTCAGCAATTTTTCCGGTTAATCTAACTCGGTTAGTTTCCCATTTCTTTTTTTCAACTTTGATTGAAAGCATCTGGGGTATTTTTTTGCCTTTTAATATTTCCCCGGCTTTCTTGATAACTTTTGTCCTTAAAGTTCTCTGCTCAACAACCCTATTTCCAAGACTATGGAATAAAAACCAAAGGTCGTTTAGACTCTCGGGAATTACGGATAAACTGTCTTTTTCCTTCTTTAGAAGTCTCATAATTAATTTAATTTAATTTTTCTATGTTCTTCGGGAATTATCTATAAAAGCACTCCTGTGGCATGCTCGGAATTTCCCATATTATTACCTAAACCCTTAATTAATATATCTTTGCCTGATTTTTTGTCTGTGAGGCATAAATCAGAAATTGTTGAAGGATATTCATTATAAATCATATTGCTGGGCAAGATTTTGAGAACCTTCCTTTTAAATGTCCATGAAGAATGGGAATAAGGATTTACTCTAAAATTTATTTTCTCCTTATCACTTTCCCCGGATACTTCAAAAACAGGCAATTTTCCTTCAATTCTTTTTACACCCATCTTTTTGAATTTATAAAGTTTTTTGCTGTCAAAGAAATAGAGTTGTTTTTTTATTGATTTTCCCGCAATTCTTGGATTGAAATAAACAAGAACCCCACCATTATCAAAATGGAATGACCCCCAGTACCACGGAGCTGTTGGAGAATTTACATAAACCCTCTGAAAATAAGCTGTCCCTGCGATTTTTTCATTTTTTATTGTTCCTGTTAAGTCCATCCTATTTACTCTGATAATTGAATAACCTTTCCCCAAATATTCAATATGACTTTGGATTGGTTTTAAAAAACTGTGGTCTCCTTTTCTCTTTGCAATAAACTTAAAATCATCCCCGATTTCAATTAGGTTATTGGTTTTGTTTACCTGATAAAAAGTTGGAATTTTTGTGTCCGAGGAAATTTTATTATCTGAAGCTCTGAGGTTGCATTGCTCCATAATTAAATTGTGGTGCATCTTTTTTCCGTCAAAATACCACGCCGCAACAGTGCCGTCAAACTTTGATTTATCTGTTGCTTGCCTGCAAGTAACATCCACCCCATTGCAATTGATTAAAGGATTATTTTTGGAAGACCATAAAATCATTAACTGCCTTGGCTTTTTGCTCTTCGGGGTTTTTATGTAAAACAACCAGAACCACCAAAGCCACGCTCCCTTTTTTAATGGTTTATTTAGGACATTGAAAATCTCTTTTTCAAAATCCATAACTTCCGAAGACTTAGATTTGGCTTTCATTTTTCCTCACCTGGATTCTTAAACTCCATTATAATAATCGGTTAGATTTAAAATTAGGGGTTTTTTGGGATTAACAATTTAAATTAAATTCTTTTTATGGAAACAGAATTATTAGTCGCCATATTAAGCATAATCTCAGTAATGATTACAATATCAATAAAACCCAGATTGGATGAATTTTATATTAATAAAAGTAAAAAAACAAAATTCTTATCTTTCTTGATAAATTATAACAAATCAATTCCTATTTACTGATACCCATCAAATAAAGAGATTTATAAATAAAAATAATATTTTTAAATTTTTGGGAATATTCTTTATAATTATCTTAATTGTTACTTTAGTGATAATTATATTCTATCCTGAATTGAGTATTCCATTGATAAGTTTGTACATGATAATAAGTTATACCATATTTGCTATTAGTCCTAAAAAAATTTCAAAAGAAAATTTAAATGTGGGTTATATTGAAATTCAATTAATCTCCACATTTTCTCTATCAACCGCATTGATATTATTATTCATACCTCTTAGTATATTTAACTCTAAAATTTCAATTGGATGGTATCTTGGTTTATTAATAATAAGTATGCCACTCGCCATTTGGAATACTCTTACTAAATATTATTTATCTAACTCTTTTAAAAAATACGCTCTCAACAAATACAATAAAACATTTCCAAAGATAAAAATAAATTATGAAGGGAATAACAAAGAAAGTGGTAAAATTAACAATATTCTAAATAATAGATTACTGATTATCAAAAAAGAAAATTCCAGTTTAGCGATACCTTGGGAGAAAATAGAATACCTTGAAATTTTTGAAAGCCTACCGAGCCATTCCAAGAGACTTAAGCGAAGGTAGGCTAAATGATTAAACTTTTTGAAGTTTATATGGACGGACTGGGATTTTCATAAATTTCTTTTTGAGAAAGAAATCTGACTTTGAACCCAGGGCCTCCCGATTGCCAACCGGACATTCTACCAAGTGTCCAAAACTGCAAATTTAAGATGTTATCGAGCCATTTCTATCGCTTAAGCGAAGATAGGCTATATGATAAAACAATCATTTTGCAAAGCAAAATGATGCACCGTCGGAACGACGAGTGCTGTTTGCAGTTTTACTGAACTATCCGCCCATAATTTAATAAATTTTAAATTTATCCTGACCTTACTTATGAACAAAAACCTTATTGCCCAAATATCCGACCTGAAGCCAAAAATAGGGCTGGATATAAACAAAACCCTGAATAAATTCCAGAAAAACCGAACCAAAGAACAAAAATTCACCGAACTGAGTTTCTGCATCCTTGTGGCAAATACTTCCCTCGCAAACACCCAAAGAGTTTGCAGGGAAATAAACGGAAAAGAATTATCAGCCACGGAACAGGAACTAAGAGATGAATTAAAAAAAGCGGGCTATCGGTTTTACAACAAAAGAGCAAATTATATCATTCTGGCAAGAGAATTCCTTGAAGAACTAAACTCCAAATCAAAAACAAATGATGAATTTGAAACAAGAAAATGGCTGGTGAAAAACATAAAAGGAATCGGGTGCAAAGAATCCTCCCACTTTCTCAGGAATATGGGGTTCACAGATTTTGCCATCCTTGACCGGCACATAATGAAAATCCTGAAAAAATCAAAAGTAATTGATGAAATTCCATCAACAATCTCAAAGAAAAAATATTTGGAAATCGAAAAGAAATTAAGAATTATTTCAGAACAATTAAATATTACTCTTGCGGAACTTGACTTATATCTTTTCTACCTTGATGCGGGGATAATCTGCGAGAGATAGATTTTTGGGTTTATGGACCTGAAGAGACTTTCGCCCGGCAACTGAAATGCTTCTTCAAGATGCCGGATTTGAATTCGAAGAACCAGATTTAATTTTTCCTAAAAAAGGCTCACTCTCGACCTCCGGCTTCTACGCCTTATAAGAACATTGTTCTTACTCAAACTTCCTTTTACAAAAGTCTGGCCTTATAAGACCGGCGCTCTAACCAAGCTGAGCTACAGGTCCATATATAGTTAATTTTTTAATCTTTGTTATATCCAAATTTCCTCTTAAACCATGCATTTATTTTTAAAAAAGAAAATCTTATATGAAAGAACTGCTTAAATTAGCCGATAAAATCGAGGATAAAGACCTCAAAGAAAAAACCATTGAGATACTTAAAAACCTGCATTTAAGCAATAAAGCCCTTAAATACAAACCTTTAAAAATTGAGGAAAGTCCTGCGGGATACAAAGGTTTTGAACACCATATGGAGGAAGGCGGACTTGTCAGGCACACAAAGAATGTTGCAGATATTGCCCTGAAAATCGCTGAATCTGTTGAGGAAAAATACGGGATTATTAACAAAGATTATGTGATTGCCGGAGCATTGCTTCATGATTTGATGAGGGTATTTGATTTCAAGAAAAAAACAGATTCTTATGAATTAGTTGGAAAATTATTGGGACACGAGGAAATGATTGGGTGCGAATTATACGCAAGAAATTTCCCAGAAGAAGTTGTCCACATTGTATTAAACCATCTGAAACCCGATGGATTAATTGTTGAAGCTTTAATCGTGCATTATGCTGACTCGATAGATGCTTACACCGATGTTTATCTTAAAGAATCTATGAAAGCGGTTCTTAAATCAAAATTATGAAAGCGGAAGCGGTGCAATTTCTCAGAAATTTAAAAGAAAACCCTAAAATAATTTCTCACAATGACGCAGATGGTATTTGCTCTCTCGCAATATTATTGCATTACCTCAACAAAAAAGGAATAAACGCAAACTATGAATTAACTGAAGTGCCAATAAAACATGTTAATAAAGAAAGTACAATGATTTTTCTTGACATCAGTCTTGATAATGCATTAAGATTTGCATCAGAGATAACACTTGTTATTGACCACCACCTGTTTGACAAAAGACCTGACATGCCTTTTTACAACCCAAGAGAAACAGATGAAAAAAGTTACATCCCGGCTTCCTATTTAATATACGAAGTTTGTTCAGAACTGGAAGATATGGAAGAAGTAAAATGGATTGCGTGCGCGGGAATAATCGGGGATAAAGGTGATAAAAATTCAGAGATATGCAAAAAATTTGTTGACAGTCTTGATGATTATGAAAACCTGAGCCTTGTTTCAGATCATATTTTCTCAGCCGACCTCGTGGATAATATTGACGGGGATTACAAAGCTCTTGAAATTGTCAAAAACGCCAAGTCCGCAAAAGAATTATTGCATGACCCTTACCTAAGCGAATGCTATGATGAAGTGCAGAAAGAATTATCTAATTACAAAAATAAATTGGAACGGGAAGATAAAATAATTTTTGTTGAGGTGGAATCCAGATACAATATAAAATCAATAATTGCGAGCCGTCTTCTTGATAAAAACAAAAATATAATTGTGGTTGCATATTCCACTTACAATGACGCTTACAATATAAGTCTCAGGACAAACACAGATATAAACCTCGGGGCAATCTCAAAAAAAGTTGCTGGACTCTGCGGAGGCGATGGGGGAGGTCATGAAAAAGCCGCGGGAGCAAAAGTAAGCAAAAGCAAGTTTCCGGTTTTCAGGGAAGAATTTGTTTCTGAGGTTGAGAAATGCGCATAATTCAATAATTCTCTTGAGATACTTTAAATTAGATAATCTTAAAACACTTTATAAAATTAAAAAAATTATTTCTTCCTGATAATCTGAAATTCAATTGCCTTTTTGTCAAATTTTCCGAATTTCTTTTCTCCCGCTTCCATTGCAGCAACCGCAAGTTTTTTTGCGTTTTCTTCATTCATTCCGTCTTTGTAATTTTTCTTAAGATAATCCTGCGCTTCTTTTTCTCCCCTTCCTGCTGCCTTGGCTTTCCACCTGTTAAGATCGCCTGAAGGTTTGATAATATACAATGTTGGTTCATTATTTACTCCGCCTAATAAAATAGACACTCCATAAGGTCTTGCTCCAGCAAACTGAGTAAGCAACTGCATTCGGTCAGCGGCTTTTTTTGCAAGAACAAATATATCTATTGGTTCTCCATAAGTCAATTTGTTTATCTGCGCCTGCACTCTCAGGAAGTCAATTAAAAGTCTTGCGTCTCCGGTAAATCCGCATGCTGCTGCGATAATATGTCCATCCACCTTTGAAACTTTTGTTGATTTGGAAGGTAATTGCAACTTGCTTGAAGTAGAATATGCCGCAAGAACAACGCCGTCCTTAAACACAACACCAACATTTGTTTTCCCGAGTTTAACTGCCTGCAAAGCATATTCAACCTGATAAATTCTTCCTTCAGGAGAAAATACTACCGTAGCACGGTCATAACCCATTTGCGCGGGAACTTCTGCTTCTGTCATAATATTGATTAAATATAATAAATAATTAAACTAATTCCTTTGTTAATAACACTCTATAAACAGGTCCTGAAGGATTTAATTTACTTTCCATTAACTCAAAATTAGAAACATTAAAATTATCTTCAAATTTAATTTCTTTCAGTTTCTCCAGAAATTCTTTCCTATCTTTTATTGATTTGACTCTTGCGATTGTGAGGTGAGGCTCATACTTTTTCTCAGGTTTGAACCCGCATTTTTCAAGTTTTTGGTCAATCTGCTTCTGCAATTCTATAATCTCATTTCTTCCATTTTCAATCCCCACCCACACAACTTTAATGAAATCTTTATTTGGAAAAAATCCAATATTTTTAAGTGAAATCTCAAACTTCGCGCAATCAACGGTCTTTAAAACCTGCTGGATTTCCTCAATCTTTTTCTCATCCGCATCCCCTAAAAATTTTAGGGTTAAATGCAGGTTTTGTTTCCCCACTTTTCTTATGCCTTTTTCCTGAAATTCTTTTGCCATCTCTGAAATTTTATCTTTGATTCTGTAAGGCAGGTTTATTGAAATGAAGGTTCTCATAACTTATGGAAACCAAAGAAAGAATTAATGAAATAATAAAAATCCTGCAGAAAAAATACAACACCGAAGTTAAAAGAGGTGAACCATTTAAGATACTAATAAGTGTGGTATTATCGCAAAGAACCCGGGATGAAACAACTAATTTGGCTTCAAAAAGATTATTTAAAATAGCAGATACTCCGGAAAAAATTCTCAAATTAAGTGACAAAGAAATAGAAGACTTAATTTATCCCGTTGGATTTTATAAGCAAAAGGCCTGGGGAATAAAAAAACTTTCAAAAGAATTGCTGGATAATTACAATGGAAAAGTTCCTGATAGTCTGAAAGAACTAATAAAACTTCACGGGGTTGGGGATAAAACAGCTTCCTGTGTCCTGCTCTTTGGTTTTAACAAAAATACAATACCGGTGGATACTCATGTTAATAGGATTTCAAAAAGACTTGAATGGGTTGAAGAAACATTAACTCCGGAAAAAGTAAGGATCGAACTTGAAAAAATCCTAAAAGGAGATAAACGGGATATTGTTAATCAATTATTTATCCAGTTTGGGAGAGATATCTGCAAGCCAATAAGTCCAAAATGCAAGAACTGTCCTATCCAGGAATATTGTGATTATCCTGAAATAATATCAAAAAATATTGATTGAAATTTGTACTTACTACAGGATAATGCTTTAAATACAATAATTATATGGAACTAAAAAATTATCTTAGTTTAACTGCCGGAGCAACAACCGCAGATATTTCATCCACAGCAACAAATATCGGAAAAAATTACGGAGATAAAATCGGAGTGGAAGGAAATCCATTTATCGCTGATTATATAAATGATGGAGATCCAACAAGATATTTAATTTCGACCACTATTATAGCTGCAAGTCTTGGTTTATGTTGCATCGCGGATAAATATATTGAAAAGCGTCTCAAAAATAAAAACCCGGAAGACAAAACAAAACTTAAAAAATTTATAGATGAAAATAAATTATTCCTTA
>QMZS01000005.1 GCA_003663295.1 Candidatus Aenigmatarchaeota archaeon
CTCACAACAATTTTTATGCCTTCAATTGCGCTTTTCCCCGTGCAAATCCTATGGATTAATTTAATAACTGACGGGATGCCTGCTCTCGCTCTTGCGGTAGATCCCTACAGACCAGATATTATGAAAAGAAAACCTAAAAAGAAATCTGAAAGTATAATTAACAAAAAACTGGCCTTGCTGATAGCAGGAATAGGTATTGAAAAAGCAATAATTCTCCTTACCACTTTCCTCCTTATTCTTCCGCTTGGTATGGATAAAGCAAGAACAGCATTATTCACCGGATTCATAATGTATGAATTTGTGCGGATTGGTGTGATAAGATATAATGAAAAACTTAATTCACTTAGAGCTTGGATTGAAAATAAACTTCTTGTTTACTCATTAATCTTATCCTTTGCGCTTCAATTGATTATTTTATACACACCTTTGGGTTTATATTTTAATGTTGTTCCACTTGGTTTATATGAATGGTTGATTTTATTGAGCGGAACGGTAATTGGATTTATATTGGGGACTATAATTGCGGATTTTGCTGATAAGATAACAAATGAAGATTATTGATTAATTCGTTATTTTCTATTTATTAGTTAACTTTTGCGGTATTTAAAGGATAAAATCTTTTTTTGATTGGGTTTTATAATAATACCGGCAAATTGGGGTTTATTGCGAATATTTACCTAAAAATATATCAAATGAGAATAAAATCCTGTAAACAGACGAAAAACGATTTATGCCACAAAAGTTAAATTATTAGCGAGTTTATTTATCTCTGAAATAATCAATTGTTTTTTATTTGTTTTGTCACTAAAATAATTTTCTCAATAACATATCTAATACTATATTCAATGGGATCAATAATTAAAGAATAATTTAATTTTTTGGCGAGTTCTTTTCCTATTGTGGATTTTCCTGAACCGATTTCCTCTGAAAACGTGATTATCATTCCATCTTAACTAAATGTAAAGTGAAATAATTCATTTCAGACCTTCCTTATAAATCCGGGTTTTGGTTTATACAACACGCCTTCCCTCTCAAGTTTTTGCACCATTCCCCTCACTTCGCCAAGACCTTCTTCCTCAGCCAAAGCCTCAACATCTTCCATTGAAACTTCTTTAGAATCTTTCTCAAGTTTATCAATAATATCCAGCAGGATTCTTATTTTTGATCTCTGTGTTCCAGCAACAGAACTTTCCATCCTGTCAATATCAAGTTTATTTGTTTCAGCATCAAAACCAAGTTGTCTGAGTGAAACCTGCATAATCCTTATTGCCCTATCAGCATCTTCCTTTGAAGTTTCTGTTCTTAAATTTACTTTTGCAGAAGCCTGCGCAAGTCTTATCAGGGCCTCAAATTGCCTGAAAGTTATTGGAACTATTCTATCTTCCTCAGTAAATTTACTTCTCATATCTATAAAAAAATTCTTAAACACTTTTAAAGTCTCTTCTGTTAAAGTAACCGTTTTTACCTGTTGTTTTGAATAGGCTATGTATTTTTTTATGATGGTGTGTGGTATTTCAGGTTCGATAGAACTCGTATCCAACCGGGCTTTTAAAACATGATCTAAAAGTTTCTTATCCGAGTTTGCATCGGGCACATCTCTTAAAGCAAATTTCAAATCAAACCTTGATAATAAAGTTGGCTGTATCATTATCTGCTCTGCTATGGGGGTGTAAACATCAAATCTTCCAAGTTTTGGGTTTGCCCCGGCCAGAACGCTTGTCTGCGCAGGAAGGGTGGCAATAATGGTGGCTTTTGCTATAGAAACCGTTCCCTGCTCAAGAGCTTCATGCATCGCAACCATATCTTCCTTATCCATCTTCTCAAACTCATCAATCGCCAGCAATCCTTTATTACAGAGCACCAAAGCCCCAGCTTCAAGAACCCATCCTCCAGTAAATTCATCCTTTCTTACAGTGGATATCAGTCCAGCTCCAGTAACACCTTTTCCAGATACATATTTGGAACGCGGAATAAACTTAGAAACCAATTTAAGTAATTGGGATTTGGCTGTTGCGGGGTCACCAACGATAAGCAAATGAATATCCCCTCTTATATGAGAGCCATCAGGCAAATCCGCATGAGTCCCTCCGAAAATCTGCAACAAAATTGCTTCTTTTATCTCCCTATTTCCATAAATAGATGGAGCGAGTGAATTAACAAATTTATCAAAAATATCCGGTTGTTTGGATAACTCAACAATCTTCTGTTCATCCTCTTTGCTTATGTTTATCTCCTCAAGTTCCTGTTCTGTGAGTTCAATATAATTCGCTTCAATATAAATATCAGTTTGTGTGGATTCTATTCCTCTTACCTGTCTTGAAAGTTCCTTTAAAACCCCATTTAAAATTATCCTGTTTCCAGGATCTGTTTTTCTCTGCATTTCCGGGGTTGTTAACTCTTTTTTTAAAAAAACCTTTATCTCCCCGGGCTTTTCGCCTTCAGTAATTTCAAAAGGTTCCTGGATGGTAATCCATCTTGAATCATACATTTTCTTTTCAAGTAGTTTAAATGAAGTTCTTCTTTTGCATGTTGGACAAAGATATGGTTTCACAACAGTCGAACCTCTTTGTTCCAAAGAGAATTTTTCCCCGCATTCCTGACACTCATGCAAAGTCTCATATATTCTTGGTTTTACTTCAGAAGCTACTTTGACCATCCCATCAACACAGATGAACTTTTCCATATGCCTTATTCTTAAATTCCTTATCCTTGTATCCTGCGATTTTGGAAGATTTTTGAATTGCAGTTCCACCTCCACCTCAAGCCCAAATTCTTTAACCCCTTCATTAAATTCCTTCATTATTTCCTGGGGTTTTTCAAGCAAATCTTCAGCTAAATCAGGGTCATATTTATCCAAATCAGAAAAATCAATAATAACAGGTTTCCCGTTTGTTGCCGCAAAAACCAGCTTTTCCTTGTATTTCCTCAAATAATCATCAATTTGTTCTTTTAATTTAATATTCCGCTCTACATCCATTATAGGAATTATTTTAAATTGATAATTACTAAATTATAAGAATATGGGGTTATTTACCTAAATAAATGATTTTGTTGAATTTTGGGGTAAATTGCTTAAAAACGAGGTAAATATGAAAATAATCCAAAAGTTCAATTTAAAAAATCCAAATCAAGTTCAAAACCTGTTGTGGGGTTATCAAGTTTAAAATTATCTAAAACCTTTGGGCAAATCTCCCCGATTATTCCTCGCTCTTTCCCATTCACAATTATTTTTGCAACCCTGCCTTTTATAAATCTCTTGTCTTCGGTTTCCTTTAATTTATAAGAAATATTTAAATTTAAAAATATTGAATTTAGAACAGAAGAAATTTCTTCATAAGTAGAAATTGAATTTGAGATTATTAAAGCTAAATAAGTGCTCTCCCTCGACCTCGTCTCAGATTTCTTATCCGGAAATAAAACTTTTCCAACTTCAAATATTTTCTGGGGGAACTCATAATGCTGGTTTGTTTTTAACACCCTCAATAATTCAGGCAATAAAGAGACCCTAATCATATTAATGGATTTATCAACCTGAGTATCAAGAAAAATTGCCTTACCTTCCAGTCTCATCTTTCCAAACTGTTCTTCTTTGCTTGTGAGTATTAAGGTAAAAACTTCCTGAAATCCAAGACCAACAATCAGCTCCCTGACTTTGGTTTCTATTCTTGTATTTCTCATTAAATTCCCAATTGTTGAAATCTGCGGGAATTCAGGAATAAAATTGCCCGGTCCATAAGCTCTTGCAATATCATCTATAACATCCACTTCGTGCAATAAATCTGTTCGATAACAAGGAGCAAAAATCTTATTTCCTTTTATTATATAACCAGTTCTTTCCAAAAGAGAATATAGTTCTTTATCGGATAATCTCAAACCAAGCCTCTTTTCCGCATTGCATTTTTTCAGATTAATCTTCTCTGGGTTTAAATCGGGAGAATCTATTCTTTTGTCAGGATAGACCATTTCCAAAGAATAAATATCCCCTCCCATATCCGCAAACATTGTAACAAAAATATTAAGCACATTCATTACATTTTCAAAATCAACACCCGTGCACTCAATAAAAATTTCTGTTGTGGTCTCATCAATTTTCCCAGTGTCTTCAGAATTGGTGTAAGGAAGCATGCACATCACATTATCTTTATCATCAATAAAAAAAGGATATTTTTTCCAATTCTTGGCAATCCAATTGTATTCTTTGCCTTTCGGATGGGTTTGTTCAATTTCTATCGCAGTTACTTCTTCGTCAAAACCCAATGGTTTGAACTTAATTTTTTTTGGGTCTTTCGCAATATAGTGTATTGGAAAATTAATTCCTTTTAAAGGATACAATCCATATGCTGACTTGGTTCTATTCCTCCCATAAGTTGAAGCTAATTTCTCCTGCATCTGCATAAGCTGTTTAATCATTTCATCCTCAAAATGGATATTCCTGACAATTGCGCATGCTGTATAAGGTCTCATTGAAACAGATTTATCAATAATAACTTGATATCCGCTTTTCTTTGTTTTGTATTCTTTTGGTTTTTCCCCTAGATAATGATTTATCGCTCTTGCAAGACCGTGAACGCATAATAAATCAGGTCTCTCAGCAGTCATCTCAATTGCAATATCATCTCCTTTAACATCATCCAACTCAAAACCCATATTAAACAATAAATCCTCAAGTTCGTCTAAAGACAATTTCTTCTTTATCAGACCATTTAAATATCCCAGACTCGTGTTCAGCATTACCATTCTTCAAGTTTTAAAAGATTATAATTTCTCAAATAATTTAAATCGCAGGTGTGTCCAAGGATTTCTTTAATGCTTTTATTTCCATAAATAAACATCGCCAGTCTTTCAATTCCAAAACCCCACGCAATTACTGGAACTTTAATTCCATAAGGGGCTAAAGATTCGGGTCTAAAAATTCCTGAATTTATTAGCTCAATCCATTCACCTATTTTTTCAGAATACCCGAATGCTTCGAGACTTGGCTCTGTGTAAGGGTTGTAAGTAAATTTAAATTTCACTTCATGAAGTCCGAATTTGGAATAAAATGATTTTATAAATCCCATTAAGGTTCTTACATTAAGATTCTCCGCCGCAATAAAACCTTCTGCCTGATAAAATTCCGGGAGGTGGGTTGCATCCGAGGCTTCATTCCTAAAAACCCTTCCAATGCAAAAACGCTTGCATGGAGTCTCAATACCACCTGCAAGAGTCCTGTAAGTCACAGAAGTTGTGTGGGTTCTCAACAATAACTGTTTTGCTATTTCAGGCATCCATTTCATATTCCATCCTTTTGAACCTGAATTTCCTCCAGTCTCATGAACCTCTTTAACATCCTTAACTATATTTTTGTCCGGCAAATCGCCCTCGCCTGAAAGATAAAAAGTATCCTGAATATCTCTCGCCGGATGATCCTGCGGAATAAACATGGAATCCATATTCCAGAAAGCTGTTTCAACCAAAGGTCCTTCCATTTCATCAAAACCCATCTCAATAAAAACCTCTCTTATTTTTTCAAAAACCAGATTCAAAGGGTGTTTTTTTCCGGGATAAATTTTCTTTCCCGGGAACTCAACATTGTACTTCTTAAATTTAACATCTCTCCAGATTCCGGATTTAATAATTTCCGGGGTCAAATCCAATACTTCTTTCCCGATTAGTTTTTTGGTTTCAATTTCTTTTTCGGTGACATTCCTCACCAGATTTCTAGTTAATAATATTTTCATTTTATCCTCATCAAATTTTCCTAATTTAATTTCCTTCAAATATTCTTCGATTTCGTATTTTTTTTCAAGTATGGATTTTCCTGATTTTGTGAGTTTCATCATTCCAGTTTCAATTTCAATCCACTGATTCTTCTTTGCCCATTGTAAAGCGATGTTAAAATTTTCCAGTTTTTTTGCATCGGAAACAGATAATTCTTTTTTGGAAAGTTCTTTTATTAGATTTATTTCAGGTAATTTATTTTTCAGATATTTTTCCCCTTCTTCAGTCAAGACATACATAATCATCTAAAGTCAATAATATTATATGAACTTAAATTTCTTATCTTATCAGTTTCTTTGTTTAACGGATTAAAATCAATGATTTTTTTATTCTCCTCTATTTTAATCAAAAACCACAATACTTGAATATTGACTTTATAATATTAAGTGGGAAGAGTGGGATTTGATTGCGGCGTCTTTTCAGGAGATTTCAAGAAAAGAGTACCCACGACATCACGGTCTTCAACCGTGCGCTCTCCCAGCCTGAGCTACCTTCCCATAATTTGTTAAAATTTAATTTAAAATAGGATGTGAATATTCTGAAATAAATGATAATGCCTGGAATTACATAAATCCGAGAATTCCTTTTATCTCTTCCAGCAACTCAAGGTCTGTTTCGTCGCATTTTATTAATTCCCTATAATCGTCCTTTGAGATAAAAGAATAAAGTATTTCAGCTTCCTTGACCTGCCTGCCAACTGTAACTCCGTTAAAAGATACTGCTGCTTGTTCTTCTTTTTCAAGCTCTTTCAAATGTTTTCCTTCCTTCTGGATTTGATTGGCGCTTCCCACAACATTGCCTTCTGAATTTATTAGTTTTGCGCCAGCCACCAAAATTCCTGCAAGAACCTCAACCCCAACTATAGCGGGATTATTCTTCCTAAAAACAAAACCAGGCAACAATTTTATCTTAACTATTTTTTTCATTTTCTGTTTCTTATCGGCTTGTTCTTTTTCTTCCAATCCATTCACCCATTCTTCGTACTCTTCAAATAATTTGTAAATAACATCTCCCTGGATAACTTTTATTTTTTTATTGATTGCCAAATCCTCAAAAGTATTTTCAACATTAAAACAAATTAATACTTTATTCTTGGGAGCGGCGTCTTCGAGCATCACCAAATCTTCTTTGATTGGAGCGCCTACTTTTGCCCTTCTTATGCAAGCCTTGCAAAATAAACTCATCAATGCTTCCAAACCACCGATATTTGAAGTCCTTAAAATAATCCCGTCAATTGATTTATCAATCTCATTTGAAGTTTGTTCTTCTTCCAGCTCGTCCAGCAATTTCATTTTTTCTTCTTCTGACCTGAAAACCGTAAAATTAGCGCCAGCAAAAGCAGTATCTATATTTTTTCCTATAACCTTTATTCCCGCAGCTGCTTTTATTTCCTTAACTGCCACAAACTTTTTCTCTGCCCTGATATCCTGCAATGAAGCAGGCTCAAGCAAAGCTCTTATTTTAACATAAATAGGTTTCTCCAATTCCACCATAACTTCGTCCCCAATTTTCAGAGTCCCGTCATATAAAATTACATCCACATTGGAACCTAATTTCTCGTCTTTTTTTAATTCAAGAATAACCCCTTTTCCAGTGTCAGACAACTGCAATTTATCTATTAAAAATTTCTGCGAAAGACCAATTAAAACAGCAAACAGATTCTGGATGCCTTCGCCGGTTATGCCTGAACACGGAACCATAGAAATCTCTTTTGTAAAATCTTTTACTTCAAAAAATAATTCTGCATCAAACCCTAAAGTTGAGAGTTCTCCCTGTATTCGATAGAGCCTTTCATCAAAATCCTGTTTTGTTCTCTCCTGTTGCTCCTTAAAATTAACTAAAAAATCTTTGCTTTCATTTCTCCATCCCCACAACCGGTCAATTTTAGTCAAAGCAATTACAAAAGGTGTTTTGCATTTTTTTAGAATATTTAAACTTTCTTCGGTCTGGGGTTTTAATCCCTCAGTAATATCAATAATTAAAATTGCCAAATCCGCGATGGCTCCTCCTTTTTCCCTCATTGCGCTAAACGCAAGATGCCCTGGAGTATCTATAAATAACAACCCGGGTATTTTCACCTGATTTCTGATTGGTTCAAGGTATTCAGAGGCAATATCAAAAATCACAGATATTGGGATGTCTGTTGCCCCTATTTCCTGAGTTATATTTCCCGCTTCTCTTTTTGCAACAACGGTCTTTCTCAGATAATCCAGTAAAGTTGTTTTCCCGTGGTCAACATGTCCAAGAACAGTGACAATTGGCTGTCTTATTGATTTAGATCCCAGTTCTTTTGACTGACCTTTCTTATACTTCATTGCCATAAACTATTTTGAATAATATTAACAAATATCAAATTTTGGGTTTTAATAAAGGTTTTGAGTTAACTTAATAAATACTAAATTTCAGGTTCAATTTTTGGATTCTTAAGAAATTCCAGTTTTTCAGGAATGCTTATAAACGAGTACATATCCTCCATCTTTTTTCCCTGAAGTTCTCTGAGGTCAGGAACCAAAGGATATCTTTTATTTTTTACCCAGCCTTCATTAAGAAAAAAATGGCAGGCACCACCCATGTATTTTATAGAATGATAAACAGACTTAAAATTTGATGCAACCCAGTTTGACATCACAAGTTTCTGGTTGGAGTGGTTGATTGTAATGTGACCGTAATTTGGGGGAATAACAAAAACATCCCCAATAGAACATCTTGAAAAACACACATCAATTATTTTGTTTGTGTCAAAATCAATTTTCTGAATAAGGAAAATTGCTTCGCCTTTTAAAACCTGGTAAACTTCAGGATAAGATAAATTTTCAACAGCAATCTCGTGGTAGTGTCCAACAGTCTTGGTAAATTCGCATCCAAGCATTCCGGGTGGGATTACAGTAACATCGTACCTCAAACCTGATTTTTCTATTTTCTCTTCATCTTCTTCCTTAAAAATATTCCTGTACATAAAATACAAATCTTTATCTTTCTGGTTCTTTAGCCATTGTTTATCATAAACAACTTCCTTGATATCAAACAGAGTTCTTATATCCGGTTCCAGTTTATTTATTTTTTCTAATTGCCACATAATTATCTTATTTAGTAATTATTGAATAACCCTTGTCTTTTATATTGAACCAATCATCCAAAAAAAATCTGATATTTGTGCGCCTTCTAAATTATGCACATAAAGAGTATCATAATCTGAAGATTCTGTTCTTCTTCCAATCTCCACGGAAGCGTCTTTAAGATTATTGCCTTTTATTATTGTAGGCACAGGATAAAATGTACGTCTGTCATCATTACCATCTTTTTGTTTAAAATTCACACTGCCCAATAATTCAACATGCTGGAGAGGTATTTCATCTTCTGAGACTTTGTTTATCAACTGAAGGGTTTTTCCAAAAAAAATAATAAATTCTTCTTGGGTGCAGTCAAAAACTTCAGGAAGTAAATTTGCAGTAAAATCATATTTAATTCTGTCAAATAATCTGGGAGTTATCCTATAATAATCAACACCTCTCCTATAACCAGGAATTTCTGTATTTATATACCCGGAAGGATTTTCTAAAAAATCTGAGTGAACCTGTTCAATGGTCTTTGTTTCACTATTCTTAAGTGTTGTATATAACATAAATTATTGTAACCTAAAATTTTGAATAATGGATTTTTGTTAAGATTTATTTTTACTTACTTCTTTTCATTGCAAGTTTCGCCGCTCCAATCACTGAGTTTTTGACCATGCAAATTTCCGCTTTTGGAAAAAGTTTTTTAAGTCTCGGGTTTAGATTATTCATTATAAATTTGTTGGTAAAAACACTTCCGGTTAAAGCAATCTTAAAATTTCCCTTGAGTCCAGCTCTTTTCACAACAGCTTTAATTCCCACCTCAAGTTCATCCACCGCTGAACTGAGAATTTCTCTCGCAACTTTGTCTTTTTTTTCAAGGGCTTTTTCTGTTAAAGGGGCAAATCCCGCAACCTGTTTCTTTAAATTCCCGGTATAAATATAATCCACCAATTCTTCCACGCTTTTGATTTTCAATTTATTAAAAGCCATTCTTTCAAGAATTGTTTTCTTTCCTCTCCCATCATTTGATTTTACTGCCGCCTTCAAAACTTTAAGTCCAATAAAATAGCCAGAACCCTCGTCAGCCAATAAATAACCAACACCCCCGGCTTTAACTATATTGTTTTTGTTTACTGCAAAAAAAGCAGAACCTGTTCCAGCAATTGCAGCAGCCCCATTTTCTGCGTCAATGGAAGGCAACACAGTTTCAATATCGTTAACAACAACAAGATTTGATTCGATTATTTTGCCTAACTTGCTTTTTTTAATCATCTTTGTAATTTTCTTTTTTTCTTCTTCAGTATCCAACCCAGCAAAAGCAAAACATGAAAATCTGAGATTAAATCTAATTGATGAAGCAATTTCATCCAGAGCATTCACAAATTGTTTTTCTGTCAAATGCCTGTGGGATAAATTATCTTTTTTTGCTTCAAAGATTTTTTTTCCTTTTGAATTTACAATCAACATGGTTGTCTTTGTCGCTCCGGCATCAACACCTAAATAATACTCCTGCTCAAGCATAATTAAAATAGTTTGTTTTATTTACTTTTTAAACTCAGACAAAATTTTCCTGAAATCAGGGTTCCGTTTAACAGTGTGCCATTTTTTTATATGAGGCCACTGGTCCTCGTAAATTGGTTTATTGGTTTCATAAAAAATACCTGCAGGAATCTTTGAATTTTCATTCTGGCAATAATCCCATTCCAAAGCTTTTTTCATCGCTTCTTCATAATTCCCCGTATTATGATTTTCTAATTTGTAAATGTGCTCTCTAATAAATTGTGTTGTGTTGTGGTAAGAAATACATGGTTGGAGAACTTCCACAAAAGAGAACCCTTTATGCATAACTGCGGCTTCAATTAATTTTGTCAGGTTTGGAATATCCAAAGCAAAACCTCTTGAAACAAAACTCGCTCCGCAGGTCAAGGTAAGCGCTAAAGGATTGATCGGCTTTTCATGAACTCCTAAAGGTGTTGAAGGCGTTACCAGACCTTTCTCGCTTACAGGTGTTGCCTGCCCGGTTGTTAAAGAAAACATTTGGTTGTCAAAAACAAGAAATGTTGTGTCTTCATTGTATCTGCAGGAATGCACAACATGAGCCATCCCTTCAGCATAAGTTGAACCATCGCCCCCAAAACCAATAACTTTCAGTTCGGGATTTCCTAATTTTATTCCAAACATTGTTGGCAAACTCCTGCCATGCAAAGCGTGGAAAAAATTAATATTCAAATAATCATAAATCTTGTCAAAACAACCAACGCCGCTAACTCCAACAACATTCTCGCGTTTTACTTTTTCATCATTCACAAGATTTGTTATTGCCTGTTTCACTGAAGTTAAAATTCCAAAATCTGTGCAACCTGGGCACCAGGTTGTTTTTTCCCCCGTGTTCAAATCTTCCACTTTCATTTTATTGCCTCCTTAACCTTTTCAACAATCTCTTCAGATGTGAATGGTCTTCCATCATATTTTAAAACTTTTTTATTTATAATCTTCCCTGTCTGCTCAGCAATTATATCCCCGAGCAATCCCGTTGCATTGTTTTCAATAAGTATAACTTCATCAGAATTTTCAATTTCTCTCTTCACTTCCTCTGCTGGGAAAGGCGAGATATATGAAACCTGCAAAAATCTGAAATCAGGCAAATCTTTCAAAGCATCTACTATTGCGCCTTTTGTTGAACCCCACCCAACAATTAATTTCTTTCCCTGTCCATGAAGATTAACCGGAACCAAACTCATAATTTCTTCTTTCAAGTCGTCCAATTTTTTCAATCTCTTATCATTCATCTTAATTACCTCTTCAGATTTCTCGGTTGTGTATCCATATTCATTATGTTCATAACTTGTAGCTCTTGCAACAGCCCCCTGTCCCGGAACAGATCTTGGAGAAACCCCATTTTCAGTTATTAAATAACTCTTGTAATCTTCGCAGGGTTCTGTGATGCAACGTGTTGGTTTAATTTTTGGTTCTTCAAAATCATCAAAACTATAATTGCTTTCTCCCACATGTTTATCGCCGAGAATCATTACAAGCACTCTATATTTAGAAGCCAAATGGAAAGCCTCAATCGTCCGGTAAAAACATTCCTTTGCGTCACCGGGAGCAACAACCACGCGGATAAATTCCCCGTGTCCAACATTTACAGCAAATTTCAAATCCCCCTGTGAATTATAAGTTGGCACTCCTGAAGCCGGTCCGGTTCTCTGGCTAAGATAAACTACCAAAGGCACTTCAGATATTCCCTGCAAACTCAAAGCTTCTGCCATTAAAGAAAACCCGGCACCTGAAGTTCCAATCATTGTAGTGGCTCCGGCATAACTTGCGCCTAAAGCAGAACAAGCAACAGCGATTTCATTTTCAGGCTGAACAACCATGAAATCATGTTCTTCTTGTTTTGAGGCAAGAATATGAAGAACTGGCGTTGCAGGGGTTATTGGGTAAGCAATATACATATCAATTCCTGAAACGATTGCTCCCATTGAAATTGCCTCATTTCCGGTTATGAAATATTTAGGTTCTCCGTCTGGTTTATCAAGCTCCATTTTTTTCTCAACGCAGTTATAACCTTCAATTATTGATTCTTCGAGTAATTCTATTTTTTTCTTAAATGCCCCTTTTACCACTTTAACTACAGGTTCAACAGGCAAACCAATAATTTTTGCCAAAGCCCCTATCAAAATATCATTTCCTAATTTCGCGGATGCGCCAATTTTTTCAAGCAGAGCCTGTACATCAATGCCAATCATGTTCTTTCCTTTCAGATTCTTATCTCCAATTATAAATCCCTCTTCTTTTAAATCTTTCTCCTGCCTGTTAATTATATCCTGATTCAAAGCAAAAATCACATCATAAGAATTGTCATGAGAATAAACCGGTTTATCGGATATTTTAAGAACATTAAAATTAAATCCTCCTTTTATTAAAGACTGGTATTCCCTGTAATTAAACACATAATATCCCGCATTAGTAAAAACTTCGCTTATTAAAAGAGTGGTCTTGGCGATTCCTTTCCCGGCTTCACCGCCAATCAGAATATGCTTCTCCATTTTATTATTTGAAATAAGTTTTTAAGTTATCAAAATATTTAGTGTTTATCTGAAAATCCAAAAAGAAGTTAAACTAATTTAATTGATAAAAGAAACCAAGTCAATTAATAAAAATCATTCAGTTATTTGAAAGTAAATACATTATGAAATACTATTTCAGATTATTTGGATTGATTGGTATGAGTATATTTTTTTATCTGATGTCAACGATTAATTTGAATCTTTTGTTTGATTCGTTCAAATCGATGAATTACACCTACTTGTTAATATCTCTTTTAATTATTATTCCCGTAGTTTTTGTAAAAGTTATAAAATGGCTGTTGCTTGTGGATAAAAAAGACAAGATTAGTTTATCCAAGGGTACTTTTGCGTGGGTTGCGGGATTTGGTATTGGTATGTTGACCCCGGGAAAAATTGGTGATTTTACAAAAGCAAAATTCCTAAAATCAAAACCCGGAAAAAGTCTTCTCACGGTTCTAATTGACAGGCTCAATGATATCTTTGTTCTCTTTATTCTTGGAATATTCGCAGTTTTCATTTTATTCTCAAACAAAACACATTTATCTAATTTAAGTTATCTTTTTCTTTTATTCTTCGTATTTTTCATTATAGGAATACTCATTTTGAGAAATGAAAAACTGATTAAAAAAATCGGAATGCCTTTTTACAAAATTTTGGTTCCTAAAAAATTCAAAAGTGTTGCCGGAGAAAATATTAATATTTTTTATGAGAATTTTAACAAATTAAGTAAAAATAAAATAATTATTAATTTTTTGCTAAGTATCCTTGCCTGGTTTGGTTGTTTTGTCCAATTCTGGTTTTTGTCGATTTCACTTGGATTAAATTTATCTTATTTTTCAATTTGTTTAATCCTGCCTGTGCTGATTTTAGTTCAGTTAATCCCAATTTCAATTTCCGGGATAGGCACAAGAGAAGCAGCTGCGGTTTTGCTCTTATCAACTTTTGGAATTTCTCCAGAATTAGCAATTGCCTTTTCACTCGGGATTATGATCGAAGATTATCTTCTTGGGGGTATTGGATTACTGTGTTGGTTGAAAGTTAAATAGAATTGGTTTTAATTTATAAATTTCTTTCTGGTTAAAAAATAAATAATTCTAAACCCGTCCGACTCTCTTAATTTTTCTTCTCCAATTCTTGGTAAATAATCAATCAAAATTTCTCTGAATTTTAATTTTAATCTGCACATATTTATAAACAAATCCGCTTCCAGTTCAAAACCCTTCGCAGAAATTTTCATATTCTTTAAAACAACACCTCTAAAACCCCACATACCTGTGCAAATATCAACTTGAACCCTACCCTCCTTTTTATTCTACTTTGATGGGTGTAATCCATCAGGTAAATCCTGAATCAATACAATGGGTTCTTAAATTTTTCAATGTTTTGCTGATAACTTTAGGTCTTCCTTTTGCTTATATCTGGCTGAAAAAGTTTACCGAATCAGATAAAATTGCATTAACAGGGACTTTTTTGCTCGCAATTCTTCCCTGCTTCATGAATCATTTTATCTGGGCTCAGACTCTTGCTGTGGTGTTGTGGTTTCCAGCATTATATTCAATTGAGAGGATGAAGGAAGAAAAAAACAAAAAATGGTTGATAATTGCAATTCTAACAATCTCCACAATTTTAATAACACAACCTTCAGTGGCCGCAGTATTTGGTGTATTTTACGCCACTTACTTTTTTGTTGAGTTTATGATTCAATTATTGAAACAAGATTCAAAATTCAATATGGTCAAAGTATTCAAAAACAAAGAAATAAAATATTTATTTTTAGGAGGTCTCCTTGGATTATCTCTCGCATTATCCATTTACTGGATACCTGAAATAGAGTATAGGGGTGTTGAAAATGTATTGTGGAGGATGAATGCATTTCCTGATTTCTTCAAAGGAGGAACTCTGGATGATACTTCAGGAGGTATTGTTTATGGACTGCAAGACTTCGCAATTGCGCCTGAAGTATCAAAAATGGACCAGGCAACAGGACTGGGTCCTGTGATTTTTGTGTTATTATTATTTTCTGTTTTTATGTTGTTATATCATCGAAAGAAACTAATCACTTCGCACAACAAGTATTTGCTAATTTCATCACTCTGGGTGATTATTGGATTTCTTGGTGTGGAAGGGAATGCTCTTCCTTTCAAATTAATGCCTCACAGATTCTGGGTATTCTTTGCAATACCGGTGGTTGTTTTGGTTGCCTGGGGTATAATTTTGATTTATAATTCAACAAAAAAAGATAAAGCAATTTCATACATAATAATTTCTCTGATATTTATCGGCATTCTGGTTACTTCCGCTTATCCAAAATATATTGTTGAAACCTCCCAATGGCCTCCCGGTATTGGATGGGCTTCTAATGAACAAATTCAGGGGTATGTTGGATTAAAAGAACTTCCACCAAATACTCTAGTTTATAGTTTATGTAAAAACCCAAAAACAGTTATAGGAGTGGATAAAATGGATTATCCCTGGATTAAAGAAATTAAAAATTACCAAAAATTAGCATTAAATGATACTATTAACAATAATTATAATTTCCTAAAAAAACATGAATATTCTTATCTAATTGTTGATGGGGGTTGCGTTAAGGATTTTGGCGTAAACCAAACTAACTTAAGATTGCAGGAAATGTTTAGTTCAGAAAAATTCAGGCTTGAAGAGAAATTTAGCAATAAAGGTTTCTTTTTGTTTAAGATTTTGTAGTTTTATTCGGTGAAAAAATATTCTGTTTTGATTCAAACCAAAGCACTAAATCTCAATCCAATTTATTGTGTGTCTTGGCCCAAATTTTGATTTATTTTATGAATTTAAATTTAAATAAGAAACTAGATAATGATTCCAATAGCAAAACCAACAATTGGTGAAGAAGAAGTTGGAGCTGTGAGTGAAATTATTAAATCAGGCAACATGGCGAGCGGAAAACAAGTAAAAAAATTTGAAGAAGAATTTGCAGAATATTCAGAAGTTAAAGAAAGCATAGCCACCGTAAATGGAACAGTTTCTTTGGATTTAGCTCTCAAAGCTTTAAATATAAAACCAGATGATGAGGTGATACTTCCTGATTTTAGTTTTATTGCCACAGCAAATTGCGTCTTATTTCAAAACGCCAAACCAGTTTTTGCGGATGTGGATAAAAAAACATTTAATATTGATGCTGAAGACATTAAAAAAAAGATTACTCCAAATACAAAAGCCATAATCGGGGTCCATTTATTTGGTCAGCCTTTTGAAATTGAAAAAATTAAAGAAATCTGCAAAAATAATGATTTATATTTAATTGAGGATTGCGCTCAGGCTCATGGCGCAGAATACAAAAACAAAAAAGTTGGCTCTTTCGGAGATATTGGATGTTTTTCATTATATGCAACAAAAAATATGACTTCAGGAGAAGGGGGTATTTTAACCACAAATAACAAAGTCCTTGGGGGAAAATTAAGATTATTAATTAATCATGGTCAGACAGAAAAATATCTGCACTCCGAACTTGGATATAATTACAGGATGACCAACATACAAGCGGGTTTAGGTTTATGCCAATTAAAAAAATTGGATGACTTTAATAAAAAAAGGATTGATAATGCCTGTTACTTGAGTGAAAATATAAAAGTTTCCGGATTAACCCTACCTTATATAAAAAGAAATATCAAACATGTATTTCATCAATATGTTGTCAGGATAGAGGATAATTTCTGTATGAATAGAGTTGAATTTATCAAATATTTAAATGAAAATGGAATTGGATGCGCAATCCATTATCCTTTGCCCATATCAAAACAACCCATATACCAAAAATTAGGATATTCACCTCAGGATTGCCCTGTTGCCGCAGAAGTAGCGGAAAAAGTGCTTAGTTTGCCAGTGCACCCTTCTTTAATTAAAGAGGATTTAAAACATATTGTAAAAACAATTAATAAATTATGAATGTTGGGGTGATAGGTGCGGGAAATATGGGGAGAAATCACATTAGGGTTTACTCTGAACTTAAAGGTGTTGAAGAAATTTATATTTTCGATGCAAATCTGGAACAGACCAAAAAGATGAGCAAATTTGGTGTAAATATATGTTCTTCTTTGGAAGAACTTCTTGATAAAGTGGATTGCGTAAGCATATGCGCACCAACAAAATACCATTTTGAAATTGCAAAAAAATGCATTGAAAAAAATATTCCTTGTTTAATTGAAAAACCAATAACTTTAAATTACGAAGAAGGTAAAAAATTGCTGAAATTGGATAAAGAAAAAATAATAAAAGGTGTTGGTCATATAGAAAGATTTAATCCCGTAATTTCTGAAATTGCAAAAATTATTGAAAAACCTTTGTATATTGAATTAAAAAGGCGCAATCCTGGTTCTTCAAGAATTACAGATGTTTCGATAATTGAGGATTTGATGATTCATGACATTGATATTATTTTTAATAAATTATTTAAAAATAAACCTTACAAAATAGAAGATGTTATGGGAAATTCTGATTTATGCAATATTTCCATTTCCTTTGGTGATTGCTTTGTTTCCCTGTCAGGAAGCAGAATTTCAAATAAGAAAATAAGAAAAATTTATATAGAAGAAAAAGACAAAACAATAGAGGGGGATTTTATGACTCAAGAAATTTTTATCTACAAAAAACCAAGCAAATATTTAGCGGACAATTCATCATATAAACAGGAAAATATAATTGAAAAAGTTCTTACTAGTAAAATTGAACCTTTGAGGGTGGAATTAAAACTATTTTTAGATTGTATTAAAAAAGGTGAAGAATTTCCAATTAGCGCGTTGGAGGGAGTATCCAATCTTAAGATATGTGAAAGGATAAGGGGACTATTAAAATGAAAATACTTTTATTATCACCTCATACAGATGATGTTGAACTTGGAGCTGGCGGGATGGTGGTTAAACTATTAGAGCAAAAACATGAATTCAAATGGGTTGTTTTTTCTATTTGTGAAGATGCAGTGCCCCCAAGAATGCCTAAAAATACTTTGAAAAAAGAATTTTTAAAATCCTGCAATTTACTTGGTATTAAAGATTATAAAATATTTAACTTCAAAAACAAATTATTCCAGGAAGACAGACAAAAAATCTTAGATAATTTGGTTATAATTAAAAATGAATTCAAACCGGATTTAGTTATATGTCCTTCTTTCTCAGACATTCATCAGGACCACAGAATAATTGCGGAAGAGTGTTTCCGGTGTTTCAAAAAAGATGCAGCCATTCTCGGATATGAATTCCCCTGGAATTGCAGAAATTTTTCAGGTAATTATTTTTCCAAATTGGAAAAAAGACATCTTGAGAAAAAAATGGAAATTTTAAAATGTTATGATTCCCAGATTAAATTAGAAAGAAATTACTTTTCCAAAGAATTTATTTTTGGTTTGGCAAAAGTCAGAGGTGTGCAGTGCAATTCTGAATATGCTGAGGCTTTTGAGGTAATAAGATGGATGGACTGAATATCTTAATTACTGGAGGCGGAGCACCCGGAATTAGCGGGACAATATATTCATTAAAAAACAATTATGATAATAGGAATATTAAATTAATTTGTGTTGATATAAAAAAGGAAGTTGTTGGAAAATATCTTTGCGATAAATTTTATCAAATACCAAAACCGACCGATAAAGCTTTTGTGCAAAAACTAAAAGAAATATGCAAAAAGGAAAATGTTGAGATTATTTTACCGCAAGTGGATAATGAACTCTCAATATTAGCAAAAAACAAAAAAGAATTTGAAAAAATTGGAATAAAAATAGCAATTTCAGATTTTAAAGCAATAAAAAAAACAAACAATAAATATGAATTAGTTCAATTATGCAAACGTCTGGGAATTCCTTCCCCTGAATCTTATTTAGTTTCTGATTTTAAGAATTTAGTGGAGAAAGCCCATCTAATGGGTTACCCAGATAATAAAGTATGTATAAAACCCCCGATTTCCAGCGGTATGAGGGGTTTTAGAATATTGCATGAAAGGGATAAAAAAGATGCGGGTAAAAGATTTTACGAAGAAAAACCAACTGGAACCTATACGGATATTGAAGATTTGTATTCAATACTTGGTGAAAACTTTCCTGAATTAATGATTGCGGAACATCTTCCTGGGAAAGAATACTCTGTAGATTGTTTTAGAACTCAAGAACAAACCATCATCATTCCAAGAACAAGAGATCTAATAAGAACAGGTATAACTTTTAATGGAACTATAGAAAAGAATGAAAAAATTATTGAATATTGCAATAAAATAGCTGAAGAACTCCAGATGAAATATTGTTTTGGTTTCCAATTTAAAGTTGATAGCAAAGGCGTGACAAAAATAATTGAATCCAATCCAAGAATACAAGGAACTATGGTCATGAGCACTTTTTCCGGAGCAAATATAATTTATTCTTCAATAAAAGAAGCTCTTGGAGAAAAAGTTCCTGATTTTAATATAAAATGGGGTTTAAGATTTATGAGATGCTGGGGTGGTATAGGTATCCACAAGGATAAAATAGAAAAATTAGACTTATGAAAATTTGGGAAAAATATTCTGGGTATTTGTTGAGTGGCGAATGGCACATCCACACAAATTACACAGATGGGAAAAACTCAGTGTCTGAGATATGCGAAACTGCAGAGAAACTTAAAATTCCTTTAATAGCTTTTACAGAGCATGTTAGAAAAAAATTAAATTATGATTTTAATCAATTTCTGGAAGATATTAAAAAAGCAAAAAAAGAATTTCCAAATATAATTATGCTTTCCGGATGCGAAGCAAAAGTTCTTCCGGATGGGTCCTTAGATGTAAACAAAAATATTATGGAAAAAGTGGACTATGGAATATTTGCTTTTCATTCATTCACAGAAAACGCTGAACTATATAAAAAATCATTTAAAGAAGTTATCAAAAATGAATATGTAAGCGCATGGGCTCATCCTGAAACCTTTTTTAATAGGGTGGCTCTGACTGAAAACGAATTAATAGAAATATTCAATCTTCTGAAAAAAAATAATATATTATTTGAAATAAACAGAAAATATAAAATATCTGAAAACTATTTGCAATATGCCAGAAAATTTAATGTGCCTGTGGTTAAAGGCAATGATATTCATTCTATTTCCGACATTATAAACTATGGAAAGTAATTTTTTTAAACATAAAACTGCTGTTGTGGAAACAGATGAAATTGGAGAGGGGACTAAAATATGGCACTTTGCTCATGTCAGAGAAATGGTTAAAATAGGTAAAAACTGCAATATTGGAAAAAGTTGTTATATTGATGAAAGTGTTGAAATAAGTGATAATGTAAAAATACAGAATTTTGTTTCTGTTTACAAGGGTGTGGATATTGAAGAAAATGTTTTTATAGGTCCTTCAGTCACATTTACAAATGATTTAAATCCAAGAAGTTTTATCTGGAATGAAGAAAAGATTACTAGAACCACTATAAAAAAAGGAGTTTCAATAGGCGCAAATTCAACGATTGTTTGCGGAATTAAAATTGGAGAATATGCTTTGATTGGAGCCGGATCCGTGGTAACAAAAAATGTTCCTCCTTTCGGGCTGGTTTATGGGAATCCCGCTAAATTAAAAGGTTGTGTGTGTTATTGCGGTGAAAAATTAAGTGATATTAAAGAGAAAAGAAACAATAAAATTATTTATATTTGTAAGAAATGTGGTAAAGAGGTGGAAATTTTATCTCCCGATCCCTAAGTATTTTATTCCCTGACGTTCTATTTTTTCTTTATCCAAAAAATTCTTTCCATCAAAAATAAAGTTAATTCCTTTAAGATTTAAGGATTTAAATTCAGGATGATCCGTTACCAAAATAACCCCATCCACATTCTCCAAATTAGTTATGTTTAGATATCCAATTTTTGTTTTTTCTTTTATTTCGTCCTCTGAATAATAAGGATCATAGCAATAAAGTTTTGAATTTTTTAATAAATTTATAATTTCATATGCTGGAGAAAATCGATCTTCCTTTACACCCCCTTTATAACTTAAACCTAAAATTAGAATTTTCTTGTTTTTTAAATCTATAACATCATTTAGTTTATTTACGCAATATTCCGGCATATTTCTATCAATTTTTATACTGTCTTTGATTAAACTTATTTCTTCTGTATAAGGCAAAACAAAATGAGGGTATACTGGAATACAATGCCCCCCAACTTTCACAGAAGGTTTATGTAAATTATATGCCGGGACTCTGTTAAAATTCTCTCTTAATTCCTTAAAATCAATTTTAAATTTATCGCAGATTTTTACAACTTCATCCGCCAAAGCAATATTTGCATATCTATAAATTCCTTCCATCAATTTAGTTAATTCCGCTGATTCTAAAGAACTGGCAATAATTACACCTTTTTTATTTATTGTTTTATAAAGATCTTCGGCTTTTTTAATAGATTCTTCATTAATTCCCGCAATAATCTGTTGATAACTCTCGGTTAAATCCTTGATAATATGTGGGGATGCTGTGCTTTCCGGCGCATAAGTTAAATAAAAATGTTTTTCTGTTTTTTCTTTTATCTTATTGTAAATCCTTCTTGAACCTCCTAAAGGCATTGTTGTGGCAATTATTATTAAATCCTCTTCATTTAAATTTTTTGCAATAGTTTCAACCACAGAATCTATTATTGAAAAGTCTAACTTATCATCTTCTTGCTCATCTATCAACAAAGGCACTATTATTATTTTTACATTTGAGTTCTTTGCTGCATAATTTAAATCTATTGTTGCTTCAAAATTTCCTTTTTTTATAACTTCCTGTAAAATTTCAGGGAATGATTCCTCATTTGCCAAGTAAGAAATTCCTTTGTTCGCTTTCTCAATCCTTCCTTTATCTATATCCGCTCCGATTACTTTATAATATTGGGCAAACATACAAGTCATTGGGAGACCTATATTTCCAAGACCGAAGATTGAGAGGGTCATAATGTATCAACTAACTAAATAAAGGGATTTGACTGAAGTGATGTGCTCAGTAAAGTATATTTTATATTTATTCCCCTAACCAGATTTATTAAAAATTTGGATTAATCTATAAGTCATTTCTTTGATAATAACTTTAAATAAAATTTCTCTAATTTTATTATATTATTTTCCATAATATAATCTTTGGACAATTTTTGCAGATTTTTCTTATATTTCACTTCAAAATAATTTCTTTTTAGTTCCACATCACGAGCTTCTAATTCAACCCCATCCTGTACCACATACCCTATTTCTTCAGATTTATATATTTTTTCCGTATTATATATAGGTATTAACCCGCTAAAGACATATTCTATTGTTTTAAACCCAAAATTATTATTTACTTTTCTGCAGTTGCCATCATAAGCCACAATCCCATATTGATATTTTGATATTTCTTTCTTTATTTTTGTAAAATTTATTTTGTTATGAAAAACAATATTTTTATATTTTAGAAATTTTAATTTTAACTTGAGACCTGTTATGGAATAAAGATTAAGTAAATATAAATGGATTTTTATATTTTTATTTCTTGCTAGAGATTCAACGTATTCTGGAAGAGGTGCTCTATATGAATTAAATCCCATAGTTCCAATATAAACACAAGTTATATTTTTAATGTCTTTATTTTTACCAGATATGATAAATTGTTTATTTGCTGAAGGATAAATTGATACTGTATTTGCCAGATTGTATTTTTTTACCAAATCTTTTCGTTCCATTTCAGTAGAAGCAATAACCCCCGCCACTTTTCGACATATTTCTCTTTCCAATTTGATTTCAGTTGAATTTTCTGAAAAATTATATATTGCGGGATCTTCATCTTCAAATATAACTTTTACACCTTTTTCTTTACAAAAAGGGTATATCTCTTTAACAAGTCGAGTATCTTGAAAAATATGAATTATTTTTATTTTTTTATCTAAAATTAATTTTTTCAATACGTTTAGGTTATTAGAATAATATGCACCCTCAAAATATTTTTTTGCTTCAAGATATTCTCTCAATTTTAATCTAAGATAAAATTTATGCAATAAATTTTTATTTGTATGTTTCTGGTAAAAAAAATTATTTTTAAAAAAAATA
>QMZS01000006.1 GCA_003663295.1 Candidatus Aenigmatarchaeota archaeon
AGGGGTGGTATCAGAGGTTATATCTTCAGGATAATTAATCTTAATTTCGGGGGGGGTGAGATCAACTGTGAAATAATTTGTTGTGTAATTCTGATTGGGTCCGCCATCATTGGCATAAACAGTAACCCAGTGATCTCCCTCTTCAAATCCATTTTCCCCAATTCCGACTGTTGCTGTAATTCCCCCAAGCCCTTCAGGAACCCCAATATCATGTGCCTCACCACCGGTAGATGCCACCATTTTTGGGTTCTCAAATGGATTAGCTCCTGTTTCTGTGCCATAAGCAGCATATAAACCACCGCCAATAGACCAGCCTGAAGCAACCAAAAGCAAATCCTGTAATCCATCATTATTGCAGTCAAATTGGATACCTGCATCGCGGTGTTGCATACTTAGCCAATCCCCTGATTTTAGATAATTTGCAGTGCTTTGTCCTCCCCAATTTCTTGATGGGCCCGGACCCGCAGTCCTGTACAAATAACTGCAACGACCATTGTACAAATCATCATAACCATCTCCATTATCATCAATCACCCACGTTTGACCATAGGGTCCAACCCGGTCATTTCCAACTATGGAACTATGTTTTACAAAACCGCCAGTCCCATCACCCCAATAAAGATGGCCTCCATCTGTGTTGCCTCCACAATGTCTGTGAAACATTATAATATCTGCATTACCATCCCCATCAAAATCACCGCATACACCCCCAGCTACATTATATCCCGTGGAATCATACTGATCTATGTAGGTTTCGTTAAATGTTCCATCGCCGTTACTGAATAATACAATAACATGGGCTCCTCCACTCTGATATTGAGTTGCAATATCTAAATTGCCATCTTCATTAAAATCACATACAGCTAAATCCGCATAATACGTAGAATGCGTAGTTATTGTGCTTCTCGTGAAACTCCAATAATCATCTCCATTGTTTCGGTAATAATAAATGTAACTGCCAGTGTTCGCCACATAATCATAATCTCCATCATTGTCAAAATCAGCAATTGCAAGTTTTCGCATACTGCTACCACTACTCTGCCAAGTACCCCATTCACATTCACCACCAACATAATAAGAATATCTACCGTGTGAGGCCATTGCATATATCTTTGGCAGACCTTCTGTTAGCGGCGTTGGTTTGGCGCCGTGCTCTATTGTGTCAAAATAAATATAATATTTATAATCAGTTTCTTTTGCAAGTGTTTCGTTTTTGGTTAATTTCCACCTGACCATTGCCTTACCTGAGCTCAGCCATCTTAAAACCTCGCTGGGCAGTTCTTCGCTTACAGCATTTGTGACTCTTATTGAGTTTTGGTCTATTGTTCCTGACTCGCCTAAAGCATCAAGTATTGAGCCAAAATCAATTATGCTTTGTGTAACTGTATGTGCTTTTCTTGGCATATAACCCGTATTTACAGTTACATTTGTTCTGTAGGTCCAATAGATACTCCACCACTTATCTTCTGAGCCACCGGGAACCAGTGCCCGCTCAAATGAACTGCATCCGGTGCATGCTGTTACTTCAGGTTCGTTGTCGAGATAGTACCACATATCTCCCGTCTCTGATGAGGTAGCATTAAGAACAACTGTTTCACCCAACTGGGCCAGGCTCACTGCCGGCTCCTGGTCAGCATACTTTCGCACGAATATATAATCAACTTTCAGCTTGCCGCCGGTGTCATAGGAATGCAGGACAGGATGCAGTTCAGTATTTGGTGTTGGTGAATTGACGTCAGACCAATGTGAAAAATGTATAATATTTTCTCTGTCATCAAACAAATAAAAATAAAGCGGTTTTGAGACATCATATTTGAACTTTGTGTAATATGTCATCCAACCCCACAAATCTCTCTGTGACTGCCCTTTATTAGTTTGTTCTATGTCATAATATCCATCACTGTTAAATAACCAGTTAAAACCTGTTCCTGAAGTACCTATATTTGAAACCCATTTAAGTGAGGAATCACAGGCTCCAATCCTCAATTCAGCGCTGGTTCCACTCACATGTATTTTTGATTCTAACACAGCGCTTGTCGGAAGGTTGTAATTGGTTGCCCAAAGTCCATTGTAAGATAAAGTAACCCAACTGTCGCTGACAGTCGGCTTTGGGTCTCTCCTATAAGTCCATCTTGTCTCGTTTATATTTGCGCCCTCAAAATCCTCGAAAAATTCAAAAACTGCATTTCCATTTGACTGGGAAGCCATAGAAAAATTTTCAAAATAAGGCTCTACATAAATTACTGAATTTGCGGAAATAAAAGGCATCTTTATCCAGAACTTCGTATTTTCGGTATTGCAATCTGACTCAAGCCAATAATTAAGTTGAATTCCATCGAGTGTTCTGAACCTTATATTCGCGCAATCATCTTTTAGCTTCCCGGAAGAGACCAATGCCTCTGTATCAACATTAAGAGCTACCTGATAATTCGTCAAATCAAAACCGGAAGTTTCTCTTATTTCAAATACCTGCGATTGAATATTATAACCCAAAATATAACTATTATCTGTGGGTTTTATTATTGTAACATTCGGTGTTAGGGCATAAACTAAATTGGCTAAAACCAACAGCAAAAATATTCCGAATAAATAATTTCCTATTGCACACGAAGACCTGCCGCATAAACGAATATGGTCTGGCTTGTTAGACATAACCTTATTAAATGCAAATAAAAGATTATAAATACCCATAAACTATATAGCACTATTAAACAATATACGGATTGAGTCTCCAACGGTTTTCTGCGAGATTGGGGAAGGGATTCCGATTTATGATCCCTTCGGGTTTTTTGTTCCGCTGAAAAAATTGTTGATGCAGGGGAAAATCCCGGGCACAAAAAAAGCAATGAGGGATTTAATTGCAAAGGCTCCGGCAAGAATAAAAAGAGTTGAGGTTTTGTTTAAAATTAAAATACTCGAACATTTGTTTAATGCTGTTGTTGAAGCGGGTCAGGCACCCTTAATTTTAGCCGGAGTTGCCCCACCAATACCAAAAAAACTCGCGGAAAACCTGAAAATTCACTTTGTGAGAAAAAAACAACTTGAACCTGAATATTCAAAATACTGCGATGAAGTCATAATATGCTGAAAAAAATATGAGCATGGAGAAATAAAAGTTGACTGGGATGATATTGACGAAGTTGCGGAGAAAACAGTATTATTCATCAACAGGGTGGAAAAATTAATGGGGGGAAATTGAGAACTAAATTTAAGAAGTATATTCAATTTCCTCAGTTTTAGTCTTGTTTATTAAAGGAGTATGGGTTGCATTCTCAAAGTCTTCATAACTTTTTATCAATTTCTCGGGGATTGAAGGTCTCATATCCTTCAGAACCTCATCAAAATGTTTCTTTGTGACTTTATCAGTTCCTTTGCCTTTTAAGTTTTCTCTCAAAGCAAGCATTGTCGCTTCTTTGCATAAAGATTCCAAATCAGCCCCAGAGAAATTCTTTGTTTTTTTCGCAATTTCTTCAAGATTCACATTTTTATCAACAGGAACATTTTTCGTGTGAACTTTCAGAATTTCAATTCTTCCTTTTTCATCAGGGGCGGAAATTAATATATGCCTGTCAAATCTTCCAGGTCGGAGTAAAGAATTATCAACAATATCTGGTCTGTTTGTTGCGGCCATTATCACAACGCCTTTAATCTCTTCGATGCCGCTCATTTCAGTTAACAACTGGGAGACTAAAGTATCTACAACCTCGGTTCTGCTTGTTCCCCTTGAATGGGTCATTGCATCAATTTCATCAAAGAAAATTATTGATGGAGCTGACTGTTTTGCTTTCCTGAAAATTTCCCTTAATTTTTTCTCGCTCTCGCCAACCCATTTGCTTAACAATTCAGGTCCCTTCACAGAAATAAAGTTTGCCCCAGATTCATTTGCGACTGCTTTTGCTATTAGGGTTTTTCCTGTTCCCGGAGGACCATAAAGCAAAATTCCTTTCGGTGGAGTTAAATTAAATTTATCAAATTGATCAGGATATTTTAAAGGCCATTCAATAACTTCCTTTAATTTCTGCTTGACTTTTTCAAGTCCTCCAACATCAGACCATTTTACTTTAGGTATCTCAATCAAAACTTCTCTCAATGCAGAAGGTTCAACTTTCTGCATTGCATAATCAAAATCCACTCTCTTTATAATCAATTTCTTCATCTGTTCATCAGATAATTCCTGCCCTTTAAGAGAAGAAATATCAGGCAACACCCTTCTTAATGTATGCATTGCTGCCTCTTTGCACAATGCCTCAAGGTCTGCGCCAACATAACCGTAAGTTTTTTCTGATAATTCTTTAAGCAATAAAGTTCTTAATTTTTCAGTAACCTTATCATACATTTTTTCTTCTTTCAAAATTTCCACAAGTTTTTTCTTTTCAGCTTTTTTTATTTTCTCGATAACTGTCTTCGCATCTTTTTCTGTTTCAATAACTTTCAATATCTCTGATTTAGTATAATCAGGTTTTATTGGCATATTCCTTGAATGAATCTGAAGTATTTCTAGCCTGCCCTCGCTGTTTGGAATTCCAATCACAATTTCCCGGTCAAATCTCCCTGGTCTTCTTAAAGCCGGGTCCAAAGAATCCGGTCGGTTTGTTGCTCCAATCACAATTACCTGACCTCTTGTTTTTAATCCATCCATTATTGTCAATAACTGGGACACAACTCTTCTTTCAACTTCACCTGAAACTTCTTCTCTCTTCGGAGCGATTGCATCAATCTCATCAATGAAAATAATTGAAGGCGCATTTTTCTCAGCCTCATCAAATATTTTTCTCAAGTTTTCTTCTGATTGCCCATACCATTTGCTCATAATTTCAGGTCCAGCAATTGGATAAAATTTTGCCCCAGATTCATTTGCGACTGCTTTTGCCAATAAGGTTTTTCCGGTTCCGGGAGGACCATGCAATAAAACACCCTTTGGGGGTTTGACACCCAATATCTCAAAAGGTTTATTATGCCTTAATGGCAATTCAATAACTTCCCTCACAGAATCTATTTCTCTTTTCAGACCCCCGAGGTCATCATAGGTAACTCCTGAAATACTCTCCTCTTCCTTGACTTCAACGGCCTTGGAGATAATTTCTACGTGAGTTGCTTCTCCAATAAAACCTCCTTCTTTAGGAGAAACATCAACAACAACAAACTGGATATCTCCGAGAGGATTAAAAGAACGAACATTTTCTCCAAAGAAATTGTCAAAAAAATCATCCAAAAACTCTGAGTCTCTTTTCCTCATAACCGTTGGAACAAAAAGGTCGCCTTTTGACACAGGTCTTTTGTATAAATTCTGGGAAATAAATCCAGGATCTATTCTTACCATAACTCCTTTTTGGGCTGGGGCTATTGTTATTTTCTTTGCTTCTGTTAATTCGGCTCTTCTTACCTTGACTCTTTCCCCAACACCAGTCTGGCAGTTTTTTCTTGAAATTCCATCAATTCTGATTATATCCAAACCAACATCGCTGGGATAAGATCTTATTGCAATTAAATAGGTTTTCTTTTTTCCTTCAACTTCAATATATTCTCCTTCCCTGATGCCGAGTTTTATCATGAAATTTGAACTTAATCTCGCAATTCCTTTTCCATAATCCTGCCTGTTTTCAGATAAACCCCCAACAGTTAATTTTAAATCATCACTCATAATAAGATTATAATAAATTATTTAATTATCGGAACAAACTGAGTTTTCCCTTTGCACCCGACAACTTCTACAACCAATCCCTTTACATCTTCGTAATTATTTTCTATCATGTCTTTATCAAAAGTTATCTCAGTTGGAGTGTTTGCTTCAAAAGGACCCTCTATTTTTTTTATAAAAGCTTTCTGGTTTGTGTCAAGAAAAATATAAAGATTATAGGCTTTTACGCTTGTTCCTATATTCTGCATCGTCACAGTACCAGCATCATAATTATAATTATAATAAGTCAAATCCAGTTTACTGCAGGTTTCCAGAGAGACAAGTTCTGACTGCGTGTAACCCATAGCCCAGGTTCCCACAATTGCCGCAATAGCCGTACTGAATGCTATTAAAAGTACGCTTGCAACTATGGGAGAAATCCCCTTTAACCCCTGCAACATAATATATATAAGTATTTATTCAAAAAGAAAGTATTTAATTTTATCTAAATAATCTTATGCCACGGTAGCTCAAACCTACCATTTTCATCTTTAGAACAAAATGGTAAGGAGCAGTCCGGTAGAGCACCGGTTTTGTAAACCGAAGGTTGGGGGTTCAATGTCAGCCTTTAAAAACATTCGTTCTTCGAACGGTGCCCAAATTTGCTTTGCAAATTGGGGAGGTCAACACTCTAAAAGGTACTTGGTCAATTAAATGTTGAATGGAAATCCCTCCCGTGGCTGTTTTTACTTATTTCAAAATTAAATATATTTATTATCTTCCCCATAGCTCTTTATCAGGTTATGGGCATTATCCTTATAATTAGAATGAATCAGGAAAAGCAGTAATTTAGATGGATTGTGGTTATCTTAGTAAAATAATGGTCAAATACTTTGGAAATATCCATATGGACTTTTAAAATTATCTGAAAAATGTGTGGTGATTTAAATATCTAATATTTTATGTGATTTTGGATTGGAATCAATCGCTTTTTTTATTTCTTCTAAAGAACTTTTCTCCCTTTTCTTAAAACTTAAAATTTTTTCATATTGATTATATATTATTTCAATCTTAAAATCTGAAAAACTTATTTTATATTTAGCTATAAATACCATCTGATGTTTTTTAGTTAACTCAGAAAAAACACTCTCTTGTAAAGAAGTTGGTCTGCTAGAATTAACTTTTACTTCTATAAATATTTTAGTATTTTTAACCAGAAAATCAGGGAATCCCGACAGTAAATCCAAAGAAATAGTATCAAATTGAGGATAATTAGCATATCCAAATAATTTCTTAGTAATTTTATATTCTTCTTCAACCACCTTTCTTTTAAAATTAGTTCCTTTTTCTTCATTTCTTAAATAAGGCCAACCATTTGATTTTCTTATCTTCAACTTAGCCATTATTTTTGAATTTGCCTTTTCATAAATAATAGATGCTATATCTCCAAATCGCATCAATGGATATTCCTTAAATTTTTGCGATAAGAAAAACTCCCCACAATTTCCTAATAAACCATTTGGTCTCATTGCAATCACCATATTAATAATTTTAAGAATAGTTGATTAAAGAATAGAATTCCAAAACCAAATATCCTTACATCGTTGAAATAATTTATTATTCAATATTTTTAATAATTCTCTCCAATAAATCATTTATTTTATCTCCTCTATAGCCTAAATCACCGCCTTGATTAAAACCAAGTTTTATGCTTTTAAACCCTTTGACTGGATTTGGTAAACTAAATATTAATTTTTTATCTGTTTTCTTTTTAGGCTCTTTCTTTGAGGTTAATTTTTCAAGCACATCTTTGTTTATTTCGCCGTAAGTGATATAATCTTTGGCTTTTACAAGCATCCCCATGTTGTCTTTTGTATCCTCAAGAACCACCATATTGTTCTTTCTCCTAATTCCAAGTAAGGTTAGGGTGTCTTCTAAGTTTGTTTTAATATTCCATTTCCCTCTTAACCTTATTGCTGCTATTTGTACCATAACTAATAATTAAACATTTAAATTACGCACAAACTCTTGTATTCTTTCAAGTTCCCTTAAATTCAGGCTAGCAACCTTTTTATCAATTCGCAGGGTTTTCAGCAGTTCTTTTGCCTCATTTTTTGTAACTCCTTTTTCCCTGATTATCGCTTCCCTAAGAGAATTTTTCACTTTTTTGTTCTTCTGTTTGAGGAAATCCGCAAAGATTAGCTCATCAATTTTTTTTGGTTTGAGCAAAACTATTCTGGATAATACGCGGGGTTTTGGGGAAAAACATTCTGGGGGAACTTCAATATCCAAATATATTTCAAAAAAGATATTTGAGATAAATGAAAGTTTTGTATTTTTGGAAGTAAGTTTCTTTACGAATTTTTCAGGCAGGAGGAGAACACTTAATTTAAAATTATTATAAATCAGTTTCTGGACTAATGGTTCTGAAATGGAATAAGGCACATTTGCTACAATCTTATCAAATTCAGGGAATTTTATGGTTAAGGCATTTCCCGGGATAATCTTTAGTTTGCTGGTTTTTATTTTCTTTAACTCCAACAGTAAGATTTTATCTAATTCTACAGCATAAACCTGTCCTGCTTTTTCCAAGAGAAATTTCGTAAGGTTTCCGGTTCCCGCTCCGATTTCCAAAATTACATCTTTCTTTGTTATTTTTGCGAGTTTTGTCACTCTCTCAAGTATCTTTTTATCTATTACAAAATGCTGGTCCAATTTTATCACTTTATTCTATGTTTTTTATTTTCTCAATTTCATCTCTCAGATTTGTTAATTCATTGTTTAAATCAGAAACAACTTCTTCAAGTTTGTCCATTTCAACTTTACTTTCTAAATCACCCTCAAGCTTCATTCCTTTTGGTTTTAGCAGTCCTGAATATAATTTTGAAGCTGTTATGCTCGCTTTTTGATACATCTTGTTCAGAGCAGTTATGTTCATTACTCTTATTTTTTCAAGTTCATTTACAAGGTCGAATAATTTTGACATTCCTCTCAAATAATTTTCAAGGTTTTCAATTGTTTCAAGAGTTTCTCTATACCTGCCGACTTTAACAAATAATGGGGCAAACTCATTTTTTGGCATTTCATCTATTTTTACCGGGGAAGTATATTTTGTTGCCATTAACTCATTTTTACGCATTATTTCTCTGTGAGGTAATTCTTCTTGGATTGGACGCATTACGGGTCTTTGAGGGACCTCTGGTTTTATTGGTTTGCCTGCGGTTTCCGGGTTTGTTTCTGCTTCAACCAATCTTAGAATAGCTTCTTCTATATTTTCATAACCATAACCCTGAGATTTTAGAGCACCATAAATTTCATCAATGGTTTTTCCTTCATCATGCAATTGCGTTAATTTATTAAATAGAATTTCTTTAAATTCCACCTCATTTGTTTTTTTCTCCCCGCTAACCTGCGGTTCCGGGCTTGCTGTGTTCTCAGGTGATGATGCCATTCGGTTCTGGATTGGGGATAATTCAGGTATAGGATTTTCCTGAATAGTTTGTCCTGATTGTATTGGAGGGGGTGTTTCAAGAGGAGAATTATATTCGGTTTTTAAATCATCCATTGTCGGGAGTTTGCTTCCAGTGACTCCTTCTTTAATATTATTTATATATTTATCATCTTCCATAAGAATAAATTCTTTTTTATACTTAATGCAACTGACCCTTTCCTCACTTCGCTCGCACACGCATCTTCAGATAGTGCCCCTTTTGCTTCGCAAAAGAGGAAACGTCAACGGAAAAAGAAGGTCTGCACCCCAAAAACATGGTTGGTTTACATAAACAACCCTCACAAAACTAATGCAAATATCTTAAACTAATTATCCAAAAAACATTCAATAAAATAAAAGAAATTATAAGAAAATTACAATGATTTGTATTTTGAGATTTCTGCTTTGAATTCGTCGGATTTATTTTTAAGGATTTCAAGACTTTTTTTAAGAATATCTTCTTCTGTAAGCGCAGAACAACTTTCTATTCTTAGAACTATTTCTTTTGGATTTTTGTATTCATAACCGACAATTGCGGATTGCCATTTTGCATGATCTTTCCCAAGACCAATAGAGGTTTTTGCAGTAAGATCTATGCTTTGTTTATTTAGCAGTTCTACAACAGGCACATTTTTGTTAGTTGCCTTAACATCTCCTTCTGTTGTTTCAAAACTATCTGAATTTACTATTTGAGGTCCTTTTACATTCAATTTTAGAGTTCCTTCTCCTTCTATTGGGATAAATCCGAGCCTGTGAGCCAGAATTTCATCTTGAAGCACTGAATTGTTGTCTTTGATATATACTTCTTCAATTGCAGATACTGGAATCTCACCAACCATTATCCTTCTGAGAGCATTTACAAAATGAGTTGTTGTGTTTTTAAACCTCACTTCCAGCTTCCCTTTAGACTTTTTAATATTCATCTCCATTAATTAGATTCGAAATTTTTTATTATAGGGGACTTTGTTGATTTAGAGGTTACTTATCGCTCATAAATGAAATTGTTTTTTTTCCTTGTAGGGAATCGTGAATTTAACAGAGGTTCCTTTTCCAGGTTCAGTTTCAAACCAAATTCTGCCCCCATTTTCTTCAACAAAGTTTTTTGCTGCCCATAATCCAATACCCAATTCTGAATATTTGTCTGTTTTTGTTGAAACCCCTTTTTGGAATAATTTATCCTGAATCTCTTGTTTTATTCCAAAATCAATATCTCGAACATCTATGATAATCTCCCTATTTTTCTCATCAACTTCACTATATACTCCAAAATTTCCATAATTCTTTTTTGGCAATTTTCCAGGAATATCATTTTCAGGATTCTGTGCAGGTTGTTGGATATTTTCCACCAGAGGCATTATAACATTTCCAAAATAATCAAATTTTGTTGATAGATGAGGTGTGGTTGATTTAGCCATCTTAATTTGCGATGACCACAAATTTTCTAAATCTTCTTTTAAATCATAAATATCTCTTTGAAAAACAGGCACAAATTCAAGATTATAAGCATAATACCCGAATCCATATAAAGCGTCCATTCTTTCTAAGTCATCCCGTCTTTCTTCTGAGACCGGACCTAAGTCTAAAACTTTTTTAGTTGCGGAGAGATATTGTGTGTTTGATTTTAGTATGTTGATTATCATATCAGCATACTGAGCTATATAAGATTCAGTAATGAATTTCTTAAAAGGTAAATGAATCACCTCAGTTAAATTATCAATATAGGTTCATATTAATTGTCCTGAATTCCTTAAATTGTCAACATAAGCTTTTTGGTAAATTTCCGGTTTATTATTACCAAGGTCATCGCAAAATATTCCTGCTGAAATAGAACCGGCTGCAATATTGGTGTTTAATTTATGCTGGAGATTAATAAGAAACTCTTCTTTTTGTTCTTCTTCGGGAGTTATAAGTTTCAAAAAGGTTTTATTGAGATCATCCCCGCTAAACTGGATTTTGTAATCTATCCTTATCTAAAAGTACTCATCCCTTATTAATTTAATTCGAAATTTTTTATTATAGGGGATTTGGTTTATCTTCGAAATCTTCTCTTTGTATAACAATATTCAAGATAAGGGAATTCAAGATAACGAGCTCCTTTATCTATTTCAGCCCACCCCCGCATTCCTTTGCCATATTCAATAATTTAAATATTCTAAATTTCCTTCATTGTGACTTCAATATTAACTTCTTCTGGAATCTGAAGTCTCATAATTTGGTGCAAAGCTCTCTCGCTTTCGCCTATCTCAAGAATTCTTTTATGGATTCTCATAGACCATCTATCAAAATGCCCATTTCCATGACCAGTTCCAGTTTTTATCTGTTTCATTACATACAATTTTAGTTTTTTTGTTGGAAGGGGGATTGGTCCTCTTACACTTGCTCCAAGCTTCTCAACCATTTCTCTTATGTTTTTTGCGGTATCTTCTAATTTTTCCTGATCTTTACTCCACAATTTGATTCTTGCTCTTTGCATAAATAAGGATATTTTAATTTATTTAAGGATATTTTAATTTATTTAAGGATATTTTAGTTATTTATAATTAAAAAGTTCTATGAACTTGACTCCCGCACCTGAAATTTTATTGGAAAATTAATGACTCCTGAAATATATGATAAGAGCTTTGCAACTCTCAATAAAAGTGTTTATGACTCTTTTTTAAAAGGTATTGTTCAGGGAAAAATTACCTGTAAAGAATTAATTATATATTGAATTATTCAGCCTACAGGAATTGAGCTTTTAGAAGGAAATTACGCAGAAAAATTTGCAAGGTATGTTGGAAGAAAAAGAGCAGAGATTGAAGAACCTATGGGAGAAAAATTAAGTGAGGATGTGAAAAATATGATTAAAAGAATATTAAATAAACGCAATATTGCAACAGAATCTGGTGTGAGTGAATATCTTGAAAATCTATATTTAAATTCAATTATGTACGCCATTCAGTATACTAAATAAATATTGAAATATTTAAGTGAATTGGAATTTCTCACCATATAAATTTAATTTTAAATATCCCGCGAGCCGGATTTCCATAACCCTTCAAGTTTTTGGGTTGGACCTTTTGAAACAATTACCTTGAAAAGGGTTTATTTGAACTGGCAACCCCTCGGTTACTGCAAAAACACCTGCGTTTGTGTAAAACTATGTTGTTAGACACTACAGCCGAGTGCTCTACCGTTGCTCCGACCTTCTGTTTTCCGTCGACGCTTTTTAGACAACTTTACCAACAAAAGGGTCGGTTGAGCTATCGCGGGATAATATTACTTGTTTTTTAACTTTTATTGGCGGTTTGCTAAATAAATTTCCTATAAGATTTTATAATTATTATATGGATTCCAAAAGCAATTCTATTAAAATGGGTACGTTCTTCAAATGTAGAATTAGACAAAAAACCCTGTAGATCCTTAATAATTAATAATTCTTACCCCCCATCTGAAGAAAAATTAAAAAGTTATTTCATCCCGCATGAATAAGCTTTGGCTGTTCCCAGGTGGTATTTCCATAATGCTTTAGATAATGGAAAACCTCTTGAAATTTACTCCATAAATTTTGAAATACTGGTCAATAATCTGGGAATTGAAAAATTAGAACAAAATAGTTTTTAACTTTAATTAATCTATTATGGAATACGAAGAAATGCTGGATTCTGTATATAAAAAAGTGAAAAAAGGCGAAGTTGAAGAAAGAATACAAATTATATATCCAAAAATAACTTTTCACGGGAAAAAAACAATTATCGCCAACTTTGAACAATTCTGCAATTCAATTAACAGGGAAGTCAAACAGGTCGCAAAATTCTTATACAAAGAATTAGCCACTTCAGGAGCTGTTGAAAATGGAAAACTGATTCTGCAGACAAAAAATCCCTTGACCGAAGATAAAATAAAAAAATATATTAAGAATTTTGTTTATTGCAGTGAATGTGGAAAACCAGATACAATCCTTAAAAAAGAGGATAGGTACTATGTTATAAAATGTGAAGCCTGCGGGGCAAGAAAAACCATGAGTTTATAATTTATCCAAACAATATATTTTTAAACAACTATCTTTATTTTACAAACAAAATTATGAAAGTAACTTTTCTCGGGACTGGCGGGGGAAGGTTTGTTATGATTGACCAATTAAGAGCAACTGGAGGATTTATTGTGGAAAGCAAAAATCTGAATATGCATGTTGATCCTGGACCTGGAGCTCTTGTAAGAGCAAAACAGTTTCACAAAAACCTGAAAAGATTAAATTCCATATTTGTCTCTCACCCTCACACAGATCATTACACAGATATGGAAGTAATCATAGAAGCAATGACTAAAGGAGCAAAAATAAAAAAGGGGTTCTTAATAACCAGCAAAAGCGTAATAAATCCAGATAAAAATGAAAATAAAACAATCTCAAAATACCATTTAGATACACTCGAAAAATATTATTCCCTTGATCCTGATGAAGAAATACATTTTTTAAACACAACCTTAAAAACCACAAAATGCTTCCACCGAGAAGAAAAATGTATTGGATTTGTTCTGGAAGATGAAAAAAAAATTGGATATACTGCGGACGGGGAATATTATGAAGAACAGGTGAATTATTTTAAAGACTGCGAGTGTCTAATTATCAATTGTCTTAGACCAAGGTACGCAAAACCTTATGGTCATATGACCGCAGACAAAGCAAGAATCCTGATAGGGCAGACAAAACCAAAACTAGCAATTCTTCAGCATTTTGGAATGAAAATGATTTTCGGGGTTGCGGAAAAAGAAGCAAAATGGATTGAACAGGAAACGGGAGTAAAAACAATTGCCGCAAGAGATGGGCAGGTTTTTGAACTAAAAGAAAAAACAAAAAGTCTTGAAAATTTCAATTAACCACTAAAATTTTAAAGAGCTATTTATTTAAAAATTTATAAAACCGGAGATTTAAGAATTCCAAAAATCCTCATGGATTGGAAGTTGCTTTAAAAAAACCAGTCTATGGATAGAAGAAATAATAATTTAATAGTGCATTTATTATTTAATAATAAAAATATTTATGAAAACTGCAAATAATACAGATGATTATTTAAAAAAATTGTCCTGAATTAAAAAATATACCTTAAATCTTTTGAAAGAAATTGGTGAAAAATACAAATCCTGGTGGCTGAAGAGGATAAATGTTTGTATCAGGTCCGAGAATTTATTGAGTGAACTTGATGATTATCTTAGGGCAATTGAAGAAGTCTCAAAAAATGAGGAATATTCTCATCTTATTAATAACAGTGCTCTTAAAAAAATAAATAAAATATCTAAAAATTTTGAATCTATTTTAAAAAATCAAGAGAATCCTTTATATGATCCAAAAGAAACAAAAATTGAATGTCTGGATGGATTAAATGTGGAATTAATGGATTATAACAAAAATGGTGCAATTAAAAATGTTATTCATTACAATTACGAGAATAATGAAAAAAACCGAAGCGGTATTCTTTTCCTTAGAGATGATGAAATTATTGATCTTGTTGAAAGTATTGGAAATAATAGCCCAATACCAAAAATTGCATTAACCCCGCAAAACCACACCCAACTAATTGATGGAAATCTCATCCAACATAAAAAGGGTTCCCTAATATTTACCAATCTGGGATATAATCTGTTTCAAAAAATAAATGAATTATATTTAGATAATTATTCTGGTGCTATAACTAAATTATTATAAGTTAATTCTAAAATACACTAAAAGAGAAACGCCTATAAGAAACATTGCAGAAACTAGATACAAAGCAATATGAGGATTATTCTGAAAAGGAAGTGAAATATTCATACCATAAAAACCAGACATTGCTGTTGAAATACCAAGAAATATTGTGAATATTGTAAGAATTGTAATTGTCTTGTTCATCTTGTTTGATAACAAAATCGTCTGATAATTTCTCAGATTGGATATTGTTTTCAGGGAAGATTTACACAGGTTCAAACCCTGGTTTGAATCAATAACAAGGTCTTCCATAATCTCTTTGTCTTCTTCGAAAAATTTGACTTTCTTAAGCAATCTTTCATAAATCAAACTTGTGTGCTGATAAGAAAAAATAAGATTATTTAATTTTTCTTCTTGTTGCAATAAAATTCTCAGGTCATTTTCGCGAATTTCTTTTGTGGAACTCTTTTTCGCATTTACTATCTTTACAATTCTTATTGTTTCTCTTTCAAACCTGTCGTTTATCATAGAAAGGAATTTTATCAAAGTTTTTAGTTTCTGTGTTGTGGTTATCTTAGTCTTACCTTCAATTACAGATTTTATAAACGAAGGTTCTCTTGAAGATAAAGTCAATAAAAATTTATCAGTTATCAAAATTAGACAAGTACCTAAAAAATCCTCTGTCCTGGAAATTATTTTTGCAAGAATATAAATCTCATCCTCGTCAAATTCTACCCTCGGAACTTCATTCCGGTCCAACCCAGAAAACAGGTTTTCTTTATCAAGTTTAAATTCCTTTGTGAGAAAATCTATTTCTTCATTTGTTGGATTAATAACATTTATCCAACATCCTTTGCTGAACCCACCCATTGTTTTTAATCTCCGGTCATTTAAGGTTCTTTTATAATAAGTTATCATAATTAACAAAAGGAATATAATTAACACCTAAATTTATTCTTTATTAGTTCCCTGTTCGGGGCTGGGATTAAATTTTTCATTATTTTCTTGTTTAGGATTAAGATCAATGGGACTTTTATGAATTGCTTCCGGCGTATGAATCAATTCAAGAAAAAACAAATTCTCAAGATTTATTATTACATGACCGCTTTTTCCTTTTATCCCAAAAGGTTTTGTATAATAATTTTCAGAGTATAAAAGTTCAACGCAGGTCACCCATTTTTTATTTATAAAAACGCGGAATTTGAAAAAATCCATACCTGCCAATTTCCTTGAAGTAATTGAATATCTTATCCCAAAATCATCAAAATACTTCCTGAAAAAATTAAATAATTCTTTTCTGGTATCCATATATTTCCTTTCGTTTGTGAAAAACAACATGTTTAATTTAAGATAATTCACACTGTAAAAAAACTGTTTGTTCCAAATTGTATTCTCGATTGCCTTGTAAAAAGCAAATGGTATTTCACTGAAAATCCAGCCCGCAACTCTTGTTTCTATCTTTGGAATTTTTCCAGTCAGGTAATAAGCTTCATAAAACATTTCTGTATCAATTGGTTTCGACAAAAATTCCGAGAAAATTTCTTTCGGAATATATTTTATTAGAGATTTATCTTCTATTAAATTTAACGGGGCAGCTAAAGGAACATAAATTTCTTCTGCTTCAAAAGTTTCTTCCAATTCTTTAATCAAATTTTCCTTTATCCTATGGATTTTCTTCACGCCTTTTGGAAGATACATATTTTCGTCTTTTATAATCCCTTTTTTCAAGAGTCCCTGATTTTCAGCTTCTTCAGAAGGATTCTTCTCAATAATTGTCTTGGTTTCACTCTCAAAAATAACCCTGTCTCTTTCTCCTGAAACTTTTTCTTCCAATAACATCACAGCCCTTTCAATTAAATTGTCCCTCAAAAATTCCTTCTCAACATCTTTGAAAACCATCTTGCAGGTTTCTCCATTACAGACAACAGTTTTTGCAACAGGTATTTTAACTTTACCCGTGTACTCGCACGCAAAAGTAATTTCGCATGAAGTCAAATAATAATCCCTAATTCCAAGTTTGTGTTCCTTCAACTGTTCGCTAAGTTTTTTTATAAGTATTAAAACATATTTAGATAACTCCTTGTCCCCGAAAAGACTTATATACATCCGGTTTGCGGAATGAATTGCGGAAATAAAATATTCTTCTTTCTTCAACTTAGTTCTAATTTCAGAAAAAAGTTTCTCGTCCAAATCCCTTGAAAATTTTATAAGCAATTCTAATTGAGATTCCATAAATTAAAATAACAAGTTAATAATAGTGGTTTATTTAAGGATAACCTTGGTCTAACCTGAACTGCAATGGAGCACTTATTTTATCTTTTTGGAATGTATTCAAAAGGAAAGTTTTTCTGTTCCGGGTTGCATGCAGGACATGTATAACTAGTTATGCTTTTTGAAGAGTATTCCCTGTGGTCATCTATAACACGCATCCACATCCGGACATACAGAATAATACAATAAATCAGCATCATCGCCGGCAACACCAATCAAACGACCTTTCCCTGAATTTAAGAGTAAATCAAATCCACTACCAACTTCTGAATAAGGGTCTATATTTTTAACCCTAAACTACAGATGCAAAAAATTTTAAATATTCTACTTAAGAATAAAAAATTAAATATAATTTTTAACAAAGATCCATTCCGCTATTTTCTACAGATTTAAACCAACCAGCCGCCTCTGTAGCGTCTTCAATAGAACCATAAACACCCATCTCAACCAAAGCGCTTAAAGGATCATACTTAACTCCATTTTTCAAAAGATATTTCTCTGCTACCCCAAGCCCCTCAACAAATTCTACAACGTTCTCAACTCCATTTACTGCTTCTTTATGTGTGTCATAAATTCCGCTCTTAATTAGAGTCTCTAATAATGCTTTAACTTCTTCCAAAGAATCATAAACGCCAGCCTCAACTAATCGCCCACATAATCCTGAATAATCTTCCCTTATTTCTTCCATATTTTAAATAGTAATAAAATTATAAATATCCCACTTAACAGTAAAAAATTGTAAATAAAAATAAAATTTATTAAAAATTGGATTAATATCCCATTCCGCCCATTCCTCCAGGAGGCATTTGCGGCATGCTGGATTTTCCGGCTGTGATTATATCATCTATTCTCAAAATCATCTCGGCTACATCTGTTGCTGATGAAATTGCCTGTACTTTTATTTTTGTTGGTTCCACAACACCAAGTTTATCCATATCGTCTATTTTTCCTTCAAAAACATTTATTCCATATCCTGTATTTCCAGATTCATGTTTGCTTTTTGCTTCGACTAACAGTTCAACCGCATCTTTTCCTGCGCTCTCTGCAAGAGTTCTTGGGATTATCTCCAAAGCTTCTGCGAAAGCATTGATTGCAAGTTGTTCTTTTCCACCCACAGTAATTGCATAAGCTCTTAGTTTCTTTGCTGCTTCTATTTCAACTGCTCCTCCTCCATATACATATGAAGAAAGTTCCAAAGTTGATGCAACTCCTAACACCGCATCGTCCATTGCTCTTTTTGCTTCATCAACTACATGTTCTGTTCCGCCTCTTATTAATATTGAAACTGCTTTTGGGTCTTTGCATTCTCTCACAAAAACCATTTTGTCCTCGCCGATTTTCTTTTCCTCAACAATTCCAGCCATTCCAAAATCTTCTGGAGAGATTTCATTCACGCTTGAGATTATTCTTGCTCCTGTTGCTTTTGACAACTTTTCCATGTCGCTTTCCTTTACTCTTCTGACTGCAACAATTCCATATTTTGCCAAATAATACTGAACCATATCATCAATTCCTTTCTGGCAGAATACTATTTTTGCTCCGCTGTCTTTTACTTTTTCCGCAATACTCTTTAGCATTTTTGATTCCTGGTCCGCAAAAGCCTGCATTTTCTCAGGGTCTGTTATTGAAATCTTTGCGTCGGTTTCTGTTGATTTCACTTCAAGAGCTGCATTGATTAAAGCAATTTTTGCGTCTTTAGTCATCTTTGGCATTGCTGAATGAACGATCTCTTTGTCAATTACTATTCCTTTTATGAGTTCTGTATCTTTAATTGAACCTCCCTGCTTTTTTTCAATTTGAATATCTTCGGGATTAATCACAGTTTTTCCGTTTTCTTCGTAGGCAACGCATTTTATTGCATTCACTGCCAAATCTGAAAGTTCATTTTTTGAACTCTCAATTCCTTTCCCAGTCATGGCTGTAAGAGAAACTTTTCTTAGATTTTCTGCATCACTCAAAGAAACCTTTTTGCCAATATCTCCAAGTGATTCTATTGTTTTGCTCATTGCCAGTCTGTATCCTTTTACAATCGTTGTTCTGTGAATTCCCTGATCAAGCAAATCACCGGCTTTCTTCAAAAGCTGACCTGTCAAAACAACTGCTGTTGTTGTGCCATCGCCAACCTCCTGTTCCTGTGTTTTTGCCACTTCTCTAATCATCTTTGCTGCTGGATGCTGGATTTCCATCTCCTCAAGAATTGTGACACCATCATTTGTGATTGTTATATCTCCTGTAGAATCTACAAGCATCTTATCCATTCCCTTTGGTCCCAATGTGCTCCTGACTATCTCTGAAACTGAAATTGCAGCACTGATATTTGCTCTCTGTGCGTCTTTTCCTGTCTGTCTTAAAACATCGTCTGATAATACAAGTATTGGTTGATTATATTCGCTCATTTTTTTCACCTAAATATAATTAGATTTTAAATTTTAAAAAGGGATAACTTAACAGAGATTTATCCCAATAAATCAAAGATTCAAAATCCATAAAAAATATCTTTAACCGGTTCAGTAATTTTTTTAAGAAACCTGCGACCAGTATTTGAATAGGTTTCTCTTAATTCTATCACAGTTTCCGAATCCACATATAAGTCCAAATCATCAATAAATCCCCCCATGCCCCCAGCCCTATTAAATCTATCCCCTTGCTGGCAGGGTCTGCAGATAAATGTATTCTAACTGAATCGGGTGTTATTTCAAAAAACAAAGATTGTTCTATTTCTCCATAATATTTTGAAGTACTCTCAAATTTGGTTGCAACCAAATTCAAAGAAGGACTATGTTTTAATCTTCCTATTAATTCTTCCTCATTCACAGTTTCCTGTGAATCATCCAATATTCCTTTAATTTCATATTCTTCTGTTTCATGCCTGTCTTCAGGAAATTTTGGGGTTACTGCCATTCTATTTTTTTCTCCCAAATATAAATTTGCAGTATTATACCCCCCATTTAAATCCGCCAAATCTTCCGGCAGTGAAGAGTATAAATTATCCAATTGTTCTTCTGTTGGTTTTATCTCAAGAACTGCCACGATCTCCGGGTTTATGTTATACATCTCAAATATCCCATCACCAAGAGGAATTTTCACAGAATCCACCATTCTTTTATTGATATCCTCAATTAAATCCAAATAAATAAAACCCAAATTGCGACTGTAACCAAGTTTTCCTGTTTTTCCCTGAATATCTCTCCAAACCATATTTATTACCCAAATATAATTGTGAAGAAACTTTTAAAATAAGAAATAAGCTCCAGAAAGCTTTTGAAAATACAAATTTGGTGAAAACTTACAAAAATTATCTGAAAAAATAAGTTCACTGAAATTTATGAATTTGGATAAAAAATCCATCAACTAACAAAAATAAAAAATTAACAAAATAAAAAATCACTCAAAAACAAAAACTAATATTTTAATTTAGCTGCCTGATTCTGCTCTTTCTGAATTGCTCCTATTTCTTTGATTCTTGTGTTGACTTCATCTTCGATTTCCAGTGCTTTTGCAATGTCAGTGCACCTATTTCTTACAGTTACTTCTGTAACGCCAATTGCTTCTGCCACACCTCTCTGTGAAACCAAATTGTTGTTCATTATTGCTGCGATATACAACGTTGCCGCTGCTAATCCAATAGGTCCTTTTCCAGAAAATCCTCTGTTTGCTTTCAATGCTTTTAGATAAGCATTTGCTCTAGTCTGCACTTTGTCATCCATTTCCAATAAAGTTGCGCACCTTGGAACATAAGCCATTGCTGTTGAAGGAATTACTCTTATATTTAGTTTTGATGCCACGTACCTATAGTTTCTCCCAAATTCTCTTTTGTCAACACCCGCAATATTGCAGATTTCTGACATTAGTCTTGGAGAACCATGTTCTCTGGACAAAGCATATATTAATGTGCCGAGTACGGTCTCAACACGTCTTCCTTTTACAAGTCCTTTCTCAACAGCTTTCTGATACATGATGCCAACCTTTTCTTTTAGTTCCTCAGGTAAACATAAACCAGAAGACATTCTGTCCAATTCTGATAAAGCAAACTCTCCGTTTTTGTCTTTTTCGTCTTTACCCATTTCTTTTTCCACCTTTAACATATTACACCACTTTCCAGTTAGAAAAGCATTTAATTATATAACTTTAAAGTATATAAAGACTTCGGTCTTCTAATATATATTTTACACTATAAAGTAATTGCAGTTTCAGTTATATTCATGCTACTTTCCATAATTAATATAACTTTTGAACTATATGCCAATAATACTAAAATGGTTTTATTTTTTGATTGAAACCCAAAATAATCTGATTTTTGAATTAAATTACTATATTGGCAAAAACAAGTTAATATATGAGAAAAACCGATATTCTTCAGGGACTTATGATAATCCTGATGATAAATATTATATTCGCTCTCCTATTGGTCTCAGGAACTTCTCTTTGCAGGTTTATTGGCGCAGATAATCCATTCGCACCAATTTGCGAAGTTCTTTTCTCAATCTCGAAAAATCTCTCTGGAATTTTCTATTGAATTTCAGGCATTACTTATGAATAATAAGTTGTTTTATTATGTATGGAAAATATACAATTTCCACAAAGAATCCAAAAAGAGTTTATGAAAGATTTAATCTATTACTCCTTCAGAAGATACCTCCATACCAGGTGATTACTTTTCCCCTGAAGAAATTTTTGAAAAAATAGAGTCTTTATTTAACAAAGAATCAATAACCCGATTACAGACCAAATATTATGTAAATCCTTATAACAACCGAATTATTCCCAAAAAAATCCCTGAAAATAAATCTAGAATTAAATTGGGGGATAGTTTCATATGATTAAATAAAATATTTCCCTTTTTCCTACGAAGAAGGTATCTCTGCTGTAAACGCGGTATTTAAAGAATCTACTGAGGAACTTAGCTCAAGGTCTCAGAATTACTTGAGATGGATTTTTGAGAATAGAGAAAAATTAGAGAAGGGATTAATTAAAGAAATAATGGAACCTTATAAAGAAGAACTAACTGGATTTTTAGGTGATACAAATCCGCCTTACTCAATTTATATATCTCAAGAAAGAATTTAAAGTTATTTTATTTCAACAATTTTCCTCTTACTTTTGAATCCTTTAACAATTCTCACCTTCCTGCCAAAATACTTTGAAAGTATTCTCTCAACCCCTATATTTGCCTTATTATCCTCGGGTTTCTCCTTAATTTTGACTCTCATTGGGTCCTCGTCCAGAATCTGCTTCTTTTTTGAATTCGGAACAACAATAATGTGTTTTTTCATAAAAACTTATAGTAAATCTATATTTTAAGTTTTTTAGATAATAAAGAATGGAGGTCGTAGATGCGCAGGATACAATCCTTGGAAGATTGGCAACAGAAGTTGCAAAAAAATCCTTAAAAGGGGAAGAATTTATAATTTTGAATGCTGAAAAAATAGTTATTTCTGGGAACAAAGATGTAATTTTCAAGAGATACCTTGAAAGAAGGCAAAGAGGATGCCCTATTCACGGACCTTTCTTCCCATCAAAACCCGATATGATTGTTAAAAGAGCTATTCGAAATATGTTGCCTCATAAAAAAGATTATGGAAAAGCAGCCCTAAAAAGAATCAAAGTATTTTCCAGGGTGCCTGAAGAATACAAAGACAAAAAAATGGTGAAAATCGGAAAACAGGCAGACAAATTAAATTGTAATTTTGTTTTTATTTATGAAATTAGTGAATATCTTGGTGGTATAAAATGAGTGGAGAAAAAATAAATGCGGTTAAAACTGAAGTTAAAGAAACAGTGAATAAAATTAATAAAGAAAAA
>QMZS01000007.1 GCA_003663295.1 Candidatus Aenigmatarchaeota archaeon
TCGCCCCGATTAAGAAGTTCTTCCATTAAAACACAAGTTGCGTAACTCTTTCCGGCTCCGGATAAAGCAAGTATTGCGAGGTGTTTCTGGAACACCCGGTTCATATTTAAATTTACTTTAAGATGGTGCGCTTCAATTTCTCCAAGATGCAAACCCCTCTCATCGAACTTGAAAAGTTTTTTCAGGTGCTCATCCTCAGCCATATAAACCAGTTCTCCAGGAGAAACTGGATAGTTTGCCCTCTTTATAATCTTATCAAGAATTCCCAGACAGTATACCTTGCACAATAAAAATTCCCATTTATCTGTAGGGAAATTGCTGTTAATAGAAGTCTCATAATTTGAAATTGTCTCGGGCTGCATAAAATATCTGTTTGTCTTGGTGATTTCCTCGATTCTGCCAATAAGCAATCCCTGTTTAACCTTGACCTGAATGAACAAACCCACTTTAACCTTAACTTCCTTATCTGCAACAAAATAAAAAGTTGATGTATTTGGGGTTTCCTCCCTGCAAACAACGGTTCCAAGCTCCATAATTAAGGTTTTAGAAAATTTAAACAGGACTTGTTTTAGAATAAGAAGAGAATATTTTTATATTTAACTGAACTTAAAAGAATGAAATACCCACCGTTCGCTCCGCTCACTTCGCAGCAAGCTGCGGGGTATTAAATCTATTGGGGAATAAATTAATTTTAAACCTGTAGATTTATGGAAACCAAAATTAATAAAAATAGAATATATGAAGTTTTGATAATTGGAGCAGGACCTGCGGGAATGTTCGCAGCAGAAAAACTTGCGGGGAAAAAAGATGTTCTAATAATCGATAAAGGAAAAGAAGTGGATAAAAGAATCTGCAAAATGAACGGCAACCTAAATTGCGCTCACTGCGTGCCCTGCAATATAATGTGTGGGGTTGGGGGGGCAGGAACTTTCTCTGACGGAACTTTAAATTTAAACCCTGAAATTGGAGGAAACCTTGAGGATTTCACAACTAAAAAAGATGCATGGGATTTAATCAAGGAAACCGATGATATTTTTATCAGGTATGGATCCCCAGATACAACGCAAAAATACGATCCATTAAAAATAGAAAACCTGAAAAGAAAAGCTATGGCTTATGGGGCAAAGTTTATTGAGATAAAACAAAGACATATGGGTTCAGATAATTCCCCCGAGATTATACAAAAATTTAAAGTGGACCTTGAAAAAAGAGGAATTAATTTTATGCTTAATACAGAAGTTGATGATTTAATTATAGAAAATAATACCTGCGCAGGCGTTATTTTAAAAAATGGCAAACAGATAAAAGCAAAGAAAATATTGCTTGCCCCTGGGAGAATAGGGTCAGAATTTGTAAATACTTTAGTTGACAAACATAAAATAAATTATTACTATGGGGGAATTGATGTTGGAATCAGGGTTGAAGTATCGGCAATAGTCACAAATGCAATAACTGAAATAAACAGGGACCCAAAATTCCATATAAACACAAAAACCTATGATGACTTTATAAGAACGTTCTGCACCAATGAAAAAGGTTATGTTGTAAAAGAAGAATATGATGGTTTTGTAACTGTGAATGGTCATTCCCTAAGAAAAACAAAATCAGAAAACACCAACTTCGCATTTCTTGTTAGCGTTGATTTAACAGAACCCTTGGAGAATACAACTAAATATGGAAAATCAATTGCAAAACTTGCAACAACAATCGGCGGGGGTAAACCTTTAGTTCAAAGATTCGGGGATTTAAGAAGAGGTCGGAGATCAACAGTCAATAAAATAAAAAGAAACTCCGTAAAAAATTCTCTTGAAGATGTAACCCCAGGAGATATTTCAATGGCTCTTCCTCACAGGATAGTGAAAGATATTATTGAGGGTCTTGAGGTTCTGAATAAAATTATCCCAGGAGTGGCTTCTGATTCAACTTTGCTCTACGCCCCTGAAGTAAAATTCTACGCAATAAAACTAAATGTTGACAAAAACATGCGGACCTCGGTTAAAAATCTTTATGCGGCGGGAGACGGGTGCGGGTTGTCAAGAGATATAATAAATGCAGCTGCAACAGGCATTCTGGCTGGAAGGGGGATTTTAGCGGAATAATTGCCAAACATTTAAACTTTTATTGCTGATTTGTGGTGGAATTTGACCTTGTATCTGGAAAAATGGGTGTTGATTTACTGTGTGAGGTTACAGCATATTTTTATGTAGCATCTGCCGATTATGCTTTAAAATTTTCAGAACTAAAAAAAGTGTAAAATCAGATTCTGCTTTGAAAATACACTCTGATTTAGATAAGGTTAAAGATTACATCCTTCGGGGAAATCTATTTGCTGAAAGACAATTCAAAGAAAGAAAATTTGACGATAAATTCCCGGATATCGATAAAGAAACTTTGCCAAATTATGAACAAAGCTTATAATTTTGAATAAACTAACTTATGAAATACCTGATTATCAGCGACCTCCACCTATCTAAACCAAATAAAATCCCGGAAATTATAATTAATCTTGCAAAAGAAATGAAGGGAATAATTTGCGCGGGAGATTTAACTTCAAAAACAGTTCTTGAAAAATTAAAGGAAATAAACAAAAATTTAATCGTTGTAAAAGGCAACTGTGATTATCTTGATTTGCCTGAATACTTGGAATTTAAAATTGAAAACAAAAAAATCGGCGTGATTCATTCAAATCAATTTGGAAGGGGGAATTTTGAAAAAATCGAAGAATTCGCAAACTCAAAAAAACTGGATGTTTTGATTTTTGGTCACACCCATCAGCCACTTATGGAAAAAAAAGGAAATTTGCTTTTGATAAATCCAGGAACTCTTACAGGCGCTGTATCTGGTGATGGAACCAAAACAGAAAAGACCTGGGTCATTCTTGAAATTGGAAAAGAAATTAATGCTAAAATAAATAGATTATAAATTATGGCGTTAAAACAAGAAATAACAAATCTTCCGGAACTTGTAAATAAACTTAAGAAAAAAGACAGGGAGCTATTTAACAGATTTTATTCTATAAAATTATCAGTTGGCATGCTGAAAGTCACACCTGAAATGGAAAATTTCGTAAAAAACAGATTCAAATCCATTGAAAAAACCGAGAACCAAAAAATTGTCTGCATCAACAATAAATTCACCTGGGAAGGAAATTTATTCAACGAATTAAGAAGTATGAGGCCAAAACCAAAAACGAAATTCATGCCCTCAGAACTTGATAATAAAGAAAACTGTCTTTTCTGCAACATTGAGAAACAAACTCCTCTAGATATTTTCGGGAGAATAAAAGGAAAGCATTGTATAACCGCAAGCAACATTGCAAAATATGACAAATTCCACGGCCTGATTATATTTAAAGAACACAACCCCATGAAACTAAAAAAAACATGGCTAAAAGATTATCTTGAAACTGCGGAAAAGTGGTTTGACCAGACAGATAAATCAAATAAAGGTATGGTTAATAATTTTCTCATCTGGAATTGTTTGTGGAGAAGCAGTGCCTCAATCATTCACGGTCATATGCAGGTAACTGCCTCTGAAACCAAATACCAGAAAATAATAAAACTTGAAGAAATATATGATCAATATAAAAAGAAATTTAAATCAGACTATTTTGCTGATTTATTTAAAATTCACAAAAATCTTGGTCTCGGTGAAAAAATTGGAAAATCCATGGTGCTTTATTATCTCACGCCAATAAAAGAAAAAGAAATTATTATTCTATCAAAAGAAAAAAAATTCTCTGAGATGGGTGGTTTAATTTATGGCCTGATAGAAAATTATTTCAGAATCGGAGTGCAATCCTTTAATATTTCCATAACCAATATCAAAGGATACTGGATGGTGAGGCTGGTGGATAGGGGGTCCCTTGAAAATAGGAACTCGGATATAGGGGCTATGGAATTATATGGAAACTCTGTTGTGGCCTATGACCCTTTCAGGTTGGCAAAAGAGATTAAGATTTAAATATGATTAATTTAATCTGAATTATAAAACTATGCTATTATTCTTCTAATTTTTTATGGCAAAACCACCAATCATAGCATTTATATTTCTTGGTTCGTTCTTTGCTTGTTTTTTCGTCCATTGGCGGAGGTATTATGACTTCCTCACCCATTAAATCATTATCAGGCCAGTCCGCAGGCATTGCCACATTATTTTTATCTGCAATTTGCAATGCTTTAACCGCCCTTAAGATTTCATCTGTATTTCTGCCAAGTTCCTGAGGATAATAAAAAATAGATCTTATTATTCCTTCAGCATCAACTATATATACGGCTCTAACTGTGCTTGTTCCTTTTTCAGGATGAACCATATTTAACTTTGTAGCAATTTCTCCAAGTTCATCAGCAATTATTGGGAACTGAATTTCAACAGATAAATTATCTTTAATCCACTCCACCCATTTGAGGTGAGAAAATACCTGATCTATAGAAAGTCCTATAAGTTCGCAATTGAGTTTCTTAAATTTATCCTGTTTATTTGCAAAAGCCGCAAATTCTGTTGTGCAAACCGGAGTAAAATCAGCTGGGTGGCTAAATAAAACAAACCATTTTCCTGAATAATTTTTAGGAAATTCTTTAATTCCTTGTGTTGTCTGAACAACCATTTCAGGGAATTTTGAACCAATCAAATTAATTTTATTTTCAACATTGGATTCAATTATTTTTTCCTTCATAAAATAATTTATTTTTAAATATTAACTATCTTAAGCCCATTATTTGAAAATAGGGTTAATATTTATTATCTTTCTATAATAATGGGCTATATACAAAATTACGTGAAACAAAGCAACCATAGGGGCATCATTAATGATAAACCCTGCAGAACGGAAACATTCGTTATTCGCGCTGTTGGGACTTTTGATCCAGAAGAATTATTAACCAAGTATTTCAAAAAAAAACATGAAAAAAATTATCATTCTCATGAAATAAACAACCTATACCCTGAATATAAACAACTTAATTCTTTGGGTGTTCCGGGATTAAGCAAATCTACTGAATGTTCTTATTTCATTGAAGGTAATGTAATAATTTACCAGGATATCCAAACAGAGCTATAATTTATTAATTCTGTTGAAGAGCAGTTTAATAAACAACAATAATTATTATGAATCCGACCGGTTTAACCCAGAAAGATGCTGAAGAAAAATTAAAATCTTATGGATACAATGAAATTACTGAACTCAACAAAGTCTCCGCTCTGAAAATATTACTGAGACAGATTAAAAAAAATTTCATGATTTACCTGCTTTTTGCGGCGGCAGTGATGTCTTTATTTGTCGGGAAATTAACTACAGGCTATACGATATTTGGAATAATAATTCTGCTTGTTGTTATTGGATTCATTCAGGAATTTAAGGCTGAAACCGCTGTAAAAGCTCTGAAACATATGATTACCCATACATCAATTGCAATTAGAAACGGAAAAGAAACGGAAATTCCCTCAAGGGAAATTGTTCCAGGAGATATACTTGTTCTAAGAACTGGAGAAAAAATTCCCGCCGATTGTTTAATTCTAGAAGAAAAAGAATTGAGAATTAATGAATCTATATTGACAGGTGAATCGCAGGAAATTAAAAAATATAAAACTGCAAGTGAAAAAAATTACAACCACAATAATCAAGCTTTTATGGGAACTAATATTGCTAATGGTAAATGCATTGCGCGCGTATTGCACACAGGTATGAACACAGAATTCGGGAAAATAGCCGGGATGATTTCTAAAGCAGAAAAAGAATTGCCTTTGCAGAAAAAAGTCAATGACATCGCAACTTATATGGCATTCATAGCAATAATGGTATCTGCTCTGACTGGGGGTATTATGCTTATCCAAAACCTGCCTCTCACATATGATTTAATAATTAATGTCCTTATTGTAGTAATTGCTCTCTGCGTATCCGCATTCCCTGAAGGGATGCCCGTTGTGCTCATATCTGTCCTTGCTTCAGGCGCATATAAAATGGCAAAAAAAAATGCAATTGTAAGCAGGATGTCTATAATAGAAACCCTGGGAGAAACCACAGTGATATGCACAGACAAAACAGGAACAATAACAAAAGGCGAAATGACTGTGAAAAAAATATTTGCGGATGATGCCTTTTTTGGGGTCACTGGTGTTGGATATGATTCAACTGGAAAATTTCTTCAAAACAATAAAGAAATAAATCCAAAAAAGAATGTTGTTTTAAACCTACTCTTGAAAACAGCGGTTTTATGCAACGATGCAAAGATTGAAAGAAAAGGAACTGACAGCGCATATAACATTATAGGCTCGCCAACAGAAGCGGCTTTATTGGTTATGTCCGCCAAAAGCGGAATTTTTATGGAAGACCTACAGTCCATGAGAAAAGAAGAAAACTCATTTAACTCTGAAAGAAAAATGATGAGTGTTTTATGCGAAGAAGAAAGGGAAAAATATATTTATTCCAAAGGAGCGCCTGAAATATTAATCAACCAATGCACCTACATCCAAAAAAGAAAAAAGATTATAAAACTAACAAAAAAAGAAAAGGAAAAAATTCTAAACCTCGGCAAAGAATTGGCCTCAAAAAGATTTAGGGTTCTCGCAATTGCATATAAACCCGCAAAGTCGTTTAAGAAAGATGGGTTTGAAAAAGATATGATTTTCCTTGGTCTAGTAAGTCTGGAAGATTCACCAAGAGATGAAATCAAAGAAGCAATAAAATCATGCAAAAGCGCGGGAATAGATGTTAAAATGATTACCGGAGACAACAAAGAAACTTCCGTTGAAATAGGGAGGGAAATTGGATTAAAAGGTGAAATCATAATAGGTGATGAACTCGATAAACTTACAGATGATGAACTCGCAAAAATAGTGAATAAAACAACAATATTTGCAAGAGTTAAACCCGGACATAAATTAAGGATTGTAAAGGCTCTCAAGAAAAACGGCGAGATTGTCACAATGACTGGGGATGGTGTTAATGACGCACCTGCATTAAAAGAAGCCCACATCGGCGTTGCAATGGGTGTCAATGGAACTGATGTTTCAAGAGAATCCGCTGATTTGGTTTTAAAAGATGATAACTTTGCCACTATGGTCTTAGCAGTTAAAGAAGGAAGGACTATATTTATAAACATACAAAAAGCTGTAAGCTATATGCTTTCCTGCAACCACGCAGAATTATTTGTCATATTTTTTGGAATCCTGTTCGGTCTTCCGCTTCCTCTTATCGCATTGCAGATTTTATTTATCAACCTCGTCACAGATGATTTAACTGCGCTCACTCTTGGTTTTAACCAATCCCCGTCATGGATTATGAACACAAAACCGCGAAGAAAATCCGGAATTCTTGATAAAAAATCAACCCGGATATTTGCAATATCAGGACTCATCATCGGCGTAGGCACACTTGGAATATTTTATTCAACATACACGAGCTTATTGTTTCAAGGAGTTGCTGAAGAACTTGCGGTTTCAACAGCAAGAACTATGGCTTTAGTTACATTAATATTATTTGAAATTGCCAATGCATTTAACTTCAGGTCTTACAGAACACCAGTATTTAAAGCATCTTTATTCACAAACAAATACCTGGTATATGCATCGGGTCTTGCCATATTTGCGATTTTATTAATCCTTTACACACCATTGAATATAATGTTTGAAACCGTTCCTCTGAATCCAGGTAACTGGGTTATTGCAAGTCTCACAGCATTTTCTTTAATAGTCATTTTCGATTTCCTTAAGCTTATGAATAACTGGAAAAAGATATTTTGATATATTTTTATCTCCAGAATTATTAATATATCAAAACTTGAGTGTTGGAAAAATAAAAAACTGGAATTAAGATGGGAAACAGTCCTGAGTTTAGGCTTAATATGCAAAGAAATTCCTGAAATATTATTAATCGCAAAAAATAATGAAAATGTAAAGAAATTGGTTTTTTTGGTGATTGATAAAATTAACAGCAATAATAATTCTTAAAACTGAAATCCACTGCATTTATTTATTTCCGCTCATGTTTTGGTTTATTGTGACCCACTTCTCTTCGGTGGTTCAGATTGTCTATATGGTGTATTTTTTCTTTTAAGAATTTATTTATATCCAAACCATATTCTTTTATCATCATTGATGCCCGGGTTCCACCAAGAAGGTGCGGCATTAATACATAGGTTGCGCCTTTGTGATATAACTTCATTGCTTCATCAATCTGATGAGAAACAACAATTATAATTGCGTTTTTATTGGATTCCCTGATTTTGCTTATCAACATAAGAGCTGTGTCAAAATTTGGAATTGTTGACACAAACATTTTTGCTTTTGAAAGCTTTAAATCATCCAGCAATTCATAATCATTTGCATCCCCGTACCTGCAGTTCATCCCGTCCTTGGATAATTTTCTTATGATTACCGGATCATAGTCCACCACAAGATATTTCTTTTTTATCTTCTGGATGGAATCTAGGATGTCATATCCAATCCTATTATAACCAAAAAGAATCACATCATAATCCTCTTCTTTAAATCTGTTCTGCATATCAATTCTCTTGCCTGCTCTCTCAAAGATACTTAAATATTTTGATAGATGAAGGTACAATTTATTTGAATAAAGCATTACATAAGTAGACCCGGAAATTGTTATAAAACCAATAACCGTTACAACAGATAATATTTCCAAGGGTAAATGTCCTGCCGCAACACCCAAAGAAATCATAATCAACGAGAACTCGCTTATCTGCCCCGAAGTATTTCCCGCAAAAAAACTTGTTCTTTTTGTGTATCCTAAAGAACCTAAAAGGGAAGTAATTATTAAGGGTTTCCCAATAATCACAAAAAATGATAGCGCTAAAATCAATTCAGAATATGGAAGAATATAGGCAATATTAATTTGGGAACCAATCATGATAAAAAACAGCACTATAAAAAAATCGCGGATAGGTTTCATCTTAGAACTTATTTCATATCGATAAGGCGATAAAGCGAGGGTGGCCCCAGCCAATAAAGCTCCGGTCTCTACGGAAAAATTAAGGTAATAAAACAGAATGGATAATGAAAAACACCACCCAAGAGAAAAAAGCAAAAGGTATTCCTGCGATTTTGCAATAACTTCAGTAACTTTTGGAAGAATATAAGTTCCTATTAAAAACAAACCGACCAACAAACCAAAACCTTTTAAGAAAGTTCCGATTGCAATTTCCAAAATAGTGCCTTCTCCGGAAAAAGAAGTTATTATCATCAAGATCATTATAACAATCAAATCCTGGATTATCAAATAACCAATTGACAGATAACCATACAGAGTTCCAGTATCACTTTTGTCAGACAGAAGTTTCATCACAACAATGGTGCTACTGAATGCCAATGCAACAGCAATATACAAAGACTCAATAAGAGGTATGCCAAAATAATTGCATATCAAATACCCAATTAAAGTTGTAATTATGAATTGACCAAAACCGGTAATCAAAGAAGGCTTTCCCAATTCTTTTATTATCTTTGGATTTAAGTTTAATCCAACCATAAAAAGAAGCAAAATAATTCCCATCTGCGCAAAAGTCTCAATTGATTCCGGTGAATGAACTATATTTAAGAAATAAGGACTCACTAATACGCCAGTTAGTATATATCCAATTATAAGTGGTTGCCTCAACAATAACATTGCACCTGAAACTAATGTTGCGGTAAGGATAATAAGACTTAATTCAACAAATACACCCTCTATCATCTTGGAAACATAATATTAGTGATTAATTAAGGATTTAAAAACTCTGATAATTTTTTTGGTATTTTTCTGTGAAAATTCCTGTTTTCGCAACCGGGCAGGTTCCTTAAAATTTCAAACCTGTCATAATGCATTTTACTGTATAATTCCCTATCCATTTTATCCACAAGACCCAAACTTAAATTTTTTAATTCATTCAGAGACTCCTTTATATCCTGTCTATTATTTGCTTGTTCCTCCGAAGTTTCAAAAGCATTTCTGAAATCAGGATATAAATCCCTGCAATTAAAACAATGTTCTGTATCTTTAGTAAATAGAATCTTTTTAAAATCAAGTTCTCCATAGATAGCATCCAAATACCGGAACTGTTCTCTCATCACAGGGAGAATCTCTTTTAAACTATTAGGATAATCTAATATTAAACCAGACATCACAGGGAGAATCTCTTTTAAACTATTAGGATAATCTAATATTAAACCAGACATCACAGCAATACTTGCAACCTTGTTTCCATAATTACGATAAAATCCAGATTCATAAATCTTCAGTCTTTAATCCAAACCTCTTACTTCTTTAATCTTGTCCTCAGGCACTTTATCCCAGTTGATTTCATTTTCCATAACGAGAAATGCAATAAATTGATTTATTTGGAGAATTTTGCCTTTTTTAAAAAGAAATGATTTTTATGGATAAAGAAATTATCAGGAAATACAAAAAAGCCGGGAAGATAGCAAAAACGGTAAGAGACGAAGGGAAAAATATGGTAAAATCAGGGGTTAAAATTATAGATATTGCGGAAAAAATCGAGTCAAGAACAATAGAACTGGGTGGAATTCCAGCATGGCCTGTTAATATCTCAATCAATGATATTGCAGCCCATTATTCTCCTTCAAAAGATGATGAAATTAAAATACAGGAAGGAGATGTTGTGAAGCTTGATGTTGGGGTCTCAATTGATGGGTATGTCGCAGATACAGCAGTCACAATCGCGCTTTCTGAAGAAGATAAAAAATTAGTGGAAGCCTCTGAAAAAGCACTTGAAGAAGCAATAAAACTGGTAAAACCCGGGGTGGATATAAAGGATATTTCCGCGAAGATTGAAGAAGTGATTGAAAGTTATGGATTTAAGCCAATTACTAATTTAACAGGACACGGACTTGAGCAGTACATAATCCACTCAGAACCAAGAATTTCCAATTACAAAGACGATTATTCTTATGTCCTTGAAGAAGGGGAGGTTATAGCAATAGAACCTTTTGTTACCCAAGGTAGGAATTATATCACAGAAGAAGATGAGAGCAGGGCTTTGATTTACTCATTAATTCAAGAAAAACCGTGCAGATCAAGGGAAGCAAAAGAAATAATAAAGAAAATGAGCGACAGACAAGGACTTCCTTTTTCAGATAGGTGGGTAAATGCAAACGGGATAAAATTAAGACTTGCAATAAATGAACTCAGCAGAAGAGAGTGCATCAGTTCATACAAAATATTAAGAGGAGACTCAAAAATAGCCCAATCAGAGCATACAATTCTTGTTTTGGATGAACCTGTTGTGATTACTCGATAATCAATATCTAAAACCCTCACTTGGCTTAACTTTATTAAATTTTGTGTTTATTATGAGACTTGCATTCAGGAGGAGTGAAGCTGGGAGGTTTAAACGACTTAAAGAACGATGGAGAAGACCTGGAGGCATTCACAACAAAATGAGGGAAGGCAAAAAAGGAATTAAACCTAAAATAGGCTGGAAAAAACCAGAAGTGGAAGAAATTCCTATAATTAGTAATATGTCTGGATTAAATGGATTAAAAACCAAAGAAATCATAATTTCATCAAAAGCAGGTATGAAAAAAAGGCTTGAACTTGAGAAATTTTGCGTTGAAAAAAAGATAAAAATTCTAAATATTAAAAAACTGGTCAAAAAGAAAAAAATCAAGAAAAAGAAGGTTGAAAAAGAGACTGCAACCGAGAAAACCCCAGAAACAAAAGAAACCTCAATCCAAAAAGAAATTAAAACAGAACCAATCAAAAAAATTGTTGATAAAAAAGAAGTAAACACCGAAATAAAGGAAAAAGAAACAAAACAAGTTGCCAAAGAATCCAAAAAAGATACTAAACCTCCAAATACTGCAACAAGCGTTTCAACTGAAAATAAAACCGAAATAAAAAAATAATTCAATTAGTTTAAATCTAATTCAATATGATTATGGATAAAGAGAAATTGCAATTGATTTCCAATTTTACGAGTGCGCCTATATTTGGCAGTTTAATATTCCTGGTATTTATATTTTCCAAAATAGGAACCCTACCAATTACCCAGCTTGCTCTAATTTCAATAATTTCCCTTTTATTCATGACCCTAATTCCAGTTACCTATGTAGTTTTGTTTGTTAAAAAGAAGAAAAAGTTTCATGATATTGATTATGATATTTCTGACAGGAGTCTTAGATTAAAACCATTCCTTGCTGTTATAAGCAGTTATGCAATTGGAACTATTGCTTTATTTTATATCAATGCCCCGGTTCTTGTAAAAGGTTTGATGTTTTGTTATTTCTTAAATGGTTTGATAATGTTTTTAATCACATTATTCTGGAAAATCAGCATACACACTTCAGGAATCACAGGTCCTTTAACACTTCTTGTTTATGAATTCGGCATTATTTATTCTCCATTGCTTCTTATTGCGGTGCCTGTTGGATGGATGAGAATTAAATTGAAAAAACATCTGCCTTCTCAGGTAATTGCCGGTGCTGTCCTGACAATTATATTAACTTGGTTACAAATTGTTTATATAATTGTTCCTTTCTTTTAATTAATTTATTCTAATTTGCTATTTTTATTTGTATCATCGTTTAATTTTTTTAAGTTAAAAAGAAGCTACCAATCCCTTTCCAAGCATCATAATTTTGTTTAGGGATTGAATCTACGCAAACATTGGCGTTAAAATCATTGATAAAGTCAGTGCAAACACTAAAAAAACAATTATTTATCCCTATTTTATAGAATAATTAAGATATATTACAAAGAAAAATTATAGGTCCTCTATTATAGGTTCATCTTCAATAAATTCAGAAAGCAATCCTAACTTCTTAAAATAATCAATCATGGATATACAAGCAAATTTTTCAGTAGAATAATGAGTCCCACCAATAATATTTATTTTGTGTTTTTTAGCAAATTCATGCGCTTTTTCAGAATGATTGCTTTTTGCAGTAATTCCTGTTATAAAAGTATTGACTTCTACTTTAACTAGATCTTCCAATATCCCAACATCATTTCCACCGCCAGCAACAACTGCCACCGTCCCTTTATTTATATCATTAGCTCCATAATTATACAGACTAACTTCGTGGTTAACTATTTTTTGAAATATATTTTTTAAATTCTGAACTGTTGTACAATTAATTTTTCCAAAAACCCCGCACAAAGCGCCAAAATATGGAGCAAATGACTTTTCTGGTTTTATACCCAATGTTTTTGCCAAAGTTACACTTGTTGAATAATTGCCAAAATTATCTAAAGGAACATGAAGATTATAAATGGCGATTCTCCTATCTTTGAATTGTTGCAATAATTTTTTATCCATTTGATAAAAAACTTTGGGTGCTTTTCTTATGTCCCAAATTGAGGGGTGATGAACAAATAACATTACATCTTGAATTCCATCGTCCAAAATTTTTTGCATAACAAGCTCTGATGGAAAAACAGCAGTATAAACTTTGTTTATTTCTGTTGCAAAATCACAAACCAAACCCATTGACCGTTTCTTAAAGTTCTCACTAAGAAAATCAGCAACAGAATCCATATATTGAGCCCAGTCATCACTCATTTCAGAAGTAATAAAATCTTTTTCAAGATATTTATATAATTGTGTTGCTTCCATAATAAAATTAAATAAACGGTTTATTTAATAACCTCCTTCCCAACAAAAGCCCTCAAAACTTTTGGAACAATTATTGAACCATCCTCCTGCTGGTAATTTTCAAGGATGCATGCAATTGTTCTCTCTGTTGCAATCGCTGTTGAGTTTAAAGTATGGACCAACTCTTTATTTCCTCCGTGTTTTCCGAATTTCACATTCAACTTTGCTGCCTGAAAACCAGTGCAGTTTGAACATGAACCAAGTTCTCTGTATTTTTTCTGAGCCGGGAACCACGCTTCCAAATCATATTTTTTTGCTGCATTGTCATTTAGTTCACCGCTCGCAATGTTCACAATCCTGTAAGGCAGTTCTAAAGCCTGATAAATTTCTTCAGTGTTATTAATTAATTCCTCAAAAAGTTTCCAACTGTCTTTTGGATTGGAGAAAATAAACTGTTCAATTTTTTCAAACTGGTGAACCCTGAAAATTCCTTTCGTATCTTTCCCATGGCTGCCAGCTTCTTTCCTAAAACATGTTGAATATCCCGCATATTTTAATGGCAAAGTTTCCTCTCCCAGAATTTCTTCTGAATGGAGTGAAGCAATCGACTGCTCGCTTGTTGCAATTAAATATGAATCTTCGCCTTCAAGTTTATAAAGCGTTTCTTCAAAATCCGCAAGTTCAGCCGCAGCTTTCATGTGTTTTTTGTTTATGAAAAATGGTGTCTGCACGGGAAGAAATCCTTTCTTAATTAAACTCTTAATTCCAAAATCAATTAGAGCCAAATTTAATAAAACTAAATCCCCTTTAAGATAATAAGTTCTTGCCCCAGAAATTCTTGCAGCTCTCTCAAGTTCAGCAAATCTTTCAACAAGTTCAGCGTGCCCTTTCGGTGTAAACTCAAATTCCTTTTGTTCCCCAAAAGTTCTGACAGTTATATTATCTTCTTCGGTTGGGGCAACAGGAACGCTTTTGTCAAGAATATTACCAATTTTGTATCTGTAAGTTTCCCTTTCTTCTTTCAGGAACTGGACTTCCCGTTCCAGTTTGGAAATTTCATCATCTGTTTTGCTCGCCTTAACAATTAAATCTTCAGCATCTTTTTTCGCTCTCTTAAGAAGCCCTATTTCTTCTGAAATCTGGTTTTTTTCGTGTTTCAGTTTCTGGATTTCATCCAATCTTTCCCTCCATCTTTTATCAAAGTCAATAACTTTATCCACAACAGAAACATCCTTAAATCTATCTTTTTCGCTTTTTTTTATTTTTTCTGGATTTTCCCTGAATAATTTAATGTCTAACATAATTAACTGATTTTTAAAAAGACTTATAAAAAATTTAGGTAAATCTTACAGAAATATTTTCAGTTTAGACGTTATCCTGAATTTATTGTTATCCAAATAATCAATCGCATCTCTGGCAGTTAATGTTGCTAAGGTATTTCATACTATATAATTGCTGATATTAGGGAATTCTCCAATAGCCCCATCTATACAGAACATCCCTTCCGACAAGGACCTCAAGGAACTGTTCTGCTCTTGCAATATGCCGGAGGTCTCCAAAACATCCACACCATTTCTGCCAATTCCAAAATGTTTCTATGAATTATATAAATCTTCTCTCCAGCTCACAGCTCCATCAGGATTCATATTTCCACAAAGGACAATTAAAACTTAAGGAATCTAATTTGATGCCAAATTCTCCAAATATTAATTCAGGTCTTCCAAGAATTATTTCTTTTCCATTAAAAATTAAATCATTTCCCTTTTCACAAGCTACATTTAATAACTCTTTATAAGTTTCTCCCAAAGAATGATAATTTATAATTTCTGCTCCTGTTGATCCTGCAACCACATATAATTTTCCGCCTTCTTCAAATAATATACCTTTAATTGAGATATACTTATCTCGATAATCCGTACTGAACCTGTCCAATACCCTTTTTTTGGTTTCTTCTAAATTATTTACCATAATTTAGGAAGCAATTTTTTTTAAATATTGTCAAATTGATATTTACAGGTAATTTTTAAATATTGTCAAATTGATATTTACAGGTAATTTTTAAATATTGTCAAATTGATATTTACAGGTAATTTTTAAATTTGGATAATCCTAAATTCAGATAATCAGATATTTCGGATTTGTAATCAAAAGCGTTAATTGATGCTGAATATACCAATAACCCGCCAGCCAAGGCAGTGCCTGTACCAGGAACTTGTCCCGTAACAAAATCCGCGCCCAATCCAAAACCACCTAATGCAATAATTTCCACACCTCTATTGAAAGCATATCCCATAACAAGAATATTAATTAAATTTAAGTTATTTATAATTTTCTAAGAGTTCTCGGATTTTTTCGGGTAATCCTGCTTATAAGCTTCTTTCGGGTCTTTTTTATATTCTATAATCTGTTCCTTTGTATACCCCTCGATATGACCTTTTAAAATATCTTTGTGGTTAAAATTCTCTAATCGCAGGTCTTTCACGGGTTTTTCAATATTTTCTGAATAATCCTTAGGGGTTTCCTCCAAAGGTTCACCAGAATAATTATCATTAGCCCCATTTGAATAATCTCCTTCCGAACTATTATTCTCAGGTAAAACGCAGGAATTGTTTAGGGAATTGACAATTTTGACTTCTCCAGAATAACCAGAATTTTCTTTAATTAAATTCTTTGAATAATTCGTTATTGGTTTTGATTCCGCGACTTTTTCCTGAAAAATATTCTCCTGTTTGCGTTTCGGAGCAATATTCCTAAAGTGCAATTCTTGATTTTTAACTTTTTCCAAATCTACATCATCAATTTTAAATTCTTTGGGTTCAATTCCTTCGTTGCATAACAACGGGGTATTATTTTGCTTCGCAAAAGATATATCATTTTTGAAGACGCTTGTGCTATTTAAAGAGCGAGTGTTTTCTTCCACAAGAGACGTATTTATAAGCATAGTGTCAATTTCTTCGTGTGTTGCAATCCTGTTACCTCCGGAAGTCCTCACAAAAGTATTTTCCTGGGATTTAAAATAAACCGGTTTATTTTCTGAAGGTGGGATATAAAATGCCAAAAGAATCTTTCGGTTCAACCGGTATTTTATGCATTTAATATTTACTTTCTGATTCAACTCAGCATCTTTCAACAATGATGAAAATTCGTGTTTAAGTCCCTGCGGTTCTGGGATTCCAATAACTTCATAATTTCCGGGGGTTTTTTTAGCTCCAAAAACAATCCAGCCCCCCGCAGTATTTGAAAATGCGCTTACTGATTCCAGACTATTTTTTAAACTGGCTTTATTTATTTCCCTGACCTCAAAATCCTCCCACTCAAGGTCATTCAACAGTCCAACAAATTCAGATTTATTCATATTTTAATTCTAAAGATTTACTGTTCAAGAATATCTAGATGAGCCTTAAGTTTGGTTTCTAGCTTATCTATCCCTTTTCCCCCGCGACCGATTAATTTAGCAATTATTCTTTTATTAACGTAAACCCTATAGCCATTTCCTGAAATATATTCTATTGTCGCATTTTTATCATATTTACCGATTTCTTTTTTTATGTTTTTAAGTTTTTTTTCTATTTCTTTTTCGTCAAACTCTTCAATAGGAATAACAATAGTTTCTTCTCCGAAAGAATAAATTTCATATTCAAGTTTTCCAGTTTCAAATGACCTTATTTCCATTAAAGGTCTTGCAAGGTCAGAATCCCGCATCCCGGTAGGAACTCTTACTATTAAATCTGTGGAATAAACATCTTCAATTTTGCCGTCTTTCACAAATATTATTGTATCTACAATATTATGAAGCATCCCAAGTTCAACTTTATTAACAAATCTTTGGATGGAATCAATCGGCTGGGAAGCGTGAATTACTCCGACCATTCCAACTCCGGCCAGTCTTAAATCACTGAAAATCTTAAAGTCAAAGGAGGTTCTTATCTCATCAAAAATTGTGTAATCGGGTCTAACCAATAATAATATTTCCGCGGTCTTTGCAAAAGATTTTGCCAATGGCGCGTACTGGGTGATTTTTTCATTAACCTGCAAATCTCTTGGCTGTTCCATAGTCTTTACAATTTTATTCTGTTTTTGATAAAATTCAGCCAGACTTGCCGCCAATGTTGATTTTCCGCTTCCCGGAGGACCTGAAATAAGAATACCTCCTGCCTTATTAGTTATTCTCTTTTTAAGTTTCTCTGAAAGTTCATAATCATCAATGCTTAATTTCGCTATTGGCCGCACAATAGTTATTTCTTCGGAATCTGAAAAAGGTGGTCTTGTAATCGAGATTCTCATATCCCTTATCTGCAAAACCATTGCCCCATATTCCTCAAATTCAACAAAAGCAAAATTCTTTCCCCGGATTTCCTTGAGGATGCTGGACGCAAGTTGCTCAAATTTTGATTTTGAAAGTTTTTCTTTCCCAACTTTTTTTAAGTCCCATTTTCCAGGGTGTCCTCTTTTTGCCAGAGGAATGCAATTTACCTTAAAATGCAATGACATTGTATCTTTTGTAAGTAATTTTAAAAATTTAAGATCTGCTTTTTTATGATGGGTTTTTATGAATTTTACTTTTACTCCAAAAACTTCCGCAACAAGAGCCTGCACAAAATCCCTTGTATATAATGTTGCTTTGTGTTTCTGCGCAAGTTCTCTTATTAACGCATCAATTCTCCCTTTCTTTGCTAGTTTTATTTCTTCTATTGTTGGCTTCCTCCCCACAAATTCAAGTTTTACATTTCGTTTCCTTAATTCCTTTATCTCTTCCAGACCCAAAAAACCTATTTCCTTACCCTTGTTTGCCTGAGCCTGAAGTTCATCAATGACAAATTCAGGAACAAGAATCTTTATTTTTTTTAATTGTCCGTCATCAATTAATTCAGTAAGTTTTTTTGAAATCAATACTGAAGTGTCAGGCACAATTAGATCTTCTTTTCCGAAATTCATAATAAATCTGAATAAATTAAAAGATAAAGAAAAATTTGAATAAAATTCCCCAATTCAGAGTGACGAGGTATTTAAGAGTAAAATTCCTTGCCTCCATAACCATCTTCGCTATGCTCCAAAAACTTCTTTATCCGAGAAGTTAAGAATTCTATTTTTAACCTTTTATCAGATATTTAAGAAAAACATTTACTGTAAAAGAACTCACCAAATTATATTTGATTGCAAACTCAAACATTCTTAATCGCCTGCTGCTTGTTTTAATATCCGTAATAAAAGGCTTGCAAATAGAATTATATTTTTTAAACATCTTTAAGGAAAAATCATCATTTTTTATAGCTTCATTGCACAATATTGCTGCGGCTTTGCCGCTTCGGATGGCTAGCTCTATCCCAGCTCCAAAAATAGAATACACAAAACCTCCTGCATCTCCGCACAAAAGCGCTCTTTTTTTGTAAGGTTTTTTTAATAATTCTGTGGGTATCATATGCGCCTGAACCTCCTTTGATTCAAATCCAAGTTGTTGCGCAAAATTGTCAAATCTATCTCTAAGTTTATCTGACCTTGATAATCTGCATCCAATCCCAATATTAACGCACCCATTTTTTGGGAAAATCCAACCATACCCGCTAAAATCAGAATAAACATATATTAAAATATCTTTTCCAAATCTTTTTTCAATTTCTTTGTTGCTCATCTTTATCTCGGATTTAATTGCAAGCGACACCTCATTTATATTCCATCCCTTATTTAATCCTGTTTTCTTTGCAACAATACTGTTCACTCCATCAGCCCCGATAATAATTTTTGAATTGAACGAACCTTTTTCAGTAACAACATGCACTTTATTCTCACCAATTTCAATATCATTTACTTTGCATTTATCAATCACTTTTGCCCCAGCTTTAATTGCTCTCTTTGTAATAAAATAATCTAATTTCTTTCTGGAAAACAAAAAAGAAGTGTATTTGAAAGTACGAATGGGTTTTCCATTAAAATAAAACTTAAAACAATCAGATTTTCTTTCTATAATTTTGGTGACTGCAGGTCCGCAAACCTTCGGTTTTTCTATTATAGTACACATCCCCCCGCAGGGTTTATCCCGCGGCAGTTTTTCTTTTTCAAGAAGCAGAGTTTTTAATCCATACTCGGCACATTTCTCAGCGGCTGAACTTCCGCCAGGTCCCGCCCCAACAATAATTACATCATAAAAATTTTCCTGAGAGTTCATAATTAACAAGGATTTTAATCCCTAAATTCCCCCAGTGGAAAGAAATATAAAATATTTTTATGAACTAATTTATAAACCTGAGTCCAACCATTCAGTTTTCACTTTTTCAAACCTTGTTTCATATTCAGGATGTTTTTCTATAAGTTTTTCAGTTCTGGGTATTAAATTTTCATCGCCATGAGATATTGCATCTAAATAAGATTCAATCAATCTAGTTTCACCTTTTTCCACAGCACCATTAAATTCAGATTTATATTCTGGAAATACTCTTAAAAATGATTCTGTTAAATAAGAATCAGGAGCTACACCATCTTTTATATATTCTAATTGTACTCTAAATTTTTTGAGTGCAATTGGCTTACCTGTTAATATAGCTTCATCAAATTTAGAGCTATATTAGGATGTTCTTTCATAAGTTCACTATCTGGATTAAGTAATTTTGAATAATCCCCTTTTTCTGCTCTGGATATCATAGATTCAATCGCAGGAGTCTCACCGAGTTCTAATGCGTAATTAAGTGTTTTTTGATATTCAGGATGTTTTTTTAGAAGCGGTGTTGCTGGCAATTGACTTTCTAATGATCCTGAAGATATACGATTAATATACCCTTCAAGCATGGCTTTCTCCAATTCAGAAACATAATACTCAGATTCTTCATTTTTTTGTGTATTTTCACCAAGCACAGGTTCTGAGTTTAATCTATTAATATAAGCATCATAGTGTTTTGCAAGTTTTGCAACATAGGGCACTCTAGGCAATTCACCTTTTCTGATTGCTTCCATACCATTTTTCAATTTAGACATCTTATAATCATCAATTTCTTTCATCATTTTAAGTCACCACTAATATATAATAATAAAAGGGCATATATAGTTTTCGGTAGTAGAATATATACTTTTTAGTATATATTTTGAGCTTATTTTACCTTTAAAGCATTCAAAACAGAAGTTAAATTGGCTTCTATATTCTCTGAAGTATCATATCTATTTAGTATTGCGCTGGGGTCTTTTAGCACATGTCCTGTAATCATACAAACAATACATTCATCGCAATCAATCTTGCCTTCTTCAGCCAGTTTTCTTATGCCTGCGATTGGAACTGCGCCTGTGGGTTCTGCCCCAATCCCTTCTAATCTTGCCAGATCTCTTTGCGCATCTAAAATTTCAGTTTCAGTAATTGCCGCAACAAGACCTTTAGTTTTATTTATGCATTTTATAGCTCTTGGTCCGTTCAACGGAGATTTTATATCAATACCCCCTGCTATGGTTTTTTCTTCTTTTTTGGAATCTGTGTTATTATTTATTGAGTCCACTATTGGAGAAACACCCTGCGCCTGGATGCATCCAAATCCCGGAATTTTATCAACAACATCCAAATATTCCATTTCCAAAAAACCTTTATGGCTGGCAATGATATAATTGGTCTATAGCCAAATTAATTGGAGCTGGATTTGGGCGTTTTCTGAAGTATCATCGCAGGTAATTATAGCATCAAAATGCAGTTTTAGATTATTCAATATCTTTTCTGTTCTGTATCTGTCTTTTGTGGTTACAATTGCTGTTTTTATATTTTCATGGTTAAGTTTGTCTAAAATCTCCCTAACTTGAGGTAAGAGACTCACTTTGAAATTTAAAGGGTTTTTTACATAAAGTTCATCAAAGGAGTTCACTAAGTTTTTGTATTCCGGGTAGATATCAATAAAGGCTTTTTTATGAGAACAGAAAAAATATTCTTTTTTAGTTCTTCTCTGAGTGGAAGACCCAATTTTTTGAGGGCATCGGTTAAGGCAAGAGTAACCCCTTCTTTTGAGTCTATAACCACTCCATCCATATCAAATAAAACACCATTTATAACTTTGTTATCAATCATAATTAAATAAATATTGATTAAGGTTTTGCAACCTTTATTGAGGATATCATCATAAAAGATGGAATGAAATAGAATATTAAAAGCCAGTTAAGGTTTAGGGATAATTCCAGTAATGTGAAATAGATTAATGGCAGAATAATAGTGTATGAAACAGGCAGTCCTTCATAGCACCCGTCTTTTGTCCCGCAGATGGCGAATCTTGCAAGCCTCGCAACTCCACACATAACAAATAATGTAAATACCCCCATTGCGAGGTAATTGGTTAGACCCGCGGAATAACCAAAAATAATTGGAACTATGAGATAAAGCACAACATCAGCGAGGTTATCAAGTTCAACTCCAAACCTACCTTCTCTTTTAATAGCTCTTGCAACTCTGCCATCCAAGTAATCGCAGAGCGCAGATATGAAAATAAATATTGTTGCCAGAACTAAATCCATTTTTAAAGCCGAAAATATTGCGAGTATGGAGAAAGCAAGTCCCGCAAGTGTGACCATGTCTGGGAGGGCAAAATGTGCTCTCAAATCATCGTAAACCATATATAAGTTATTTTTATTAAAATATCAGTTGGATTAAAAGGGTTATTAGATGAAGAAAGGGGTTTTTTCAATATATTTTTTGTATTCCGGGGATTTTTTTAGAATCTCTTTCTCTTCTGTCACGCATACGCGGATGTATTTATAGATTAGGATTGGAGCGAAGATTACTGTGAGGATTGTTGGCCACGCAACAAGCCACCCGAGTATGATTAGGATAAAACCGAGGTATTGGGGATGTCTTGAATATTTGTATATCCCGTTTGCCACGAATTTGTTTTGTTTGATGTTTTTGTACAGGGTGAGCCATCCAAAAGAGATTAGGAATCCTCCGATAAACATTAAAATTAATCCATAACTCATCGCCATATCCATGGCAAAGCCAACCCCGAAAACCTTGAATGAAACTATGGTTGCTGGGAGATTGGTTGCGGTGAAAAAGTATTTTGAGGCAAAAAGAATTGTTAAAGGTATCCCGTACATTTCCACGAACAGGGAA
>QMZS01000008.1 GCA_003663295.1 Candidatus Aenigmatarchaeota archaeon
AAATATTATGTTTTTTATATTCGAGGGTTGATTCCAACACCGGTTTCAAAGAAGCCAAACACAAATTTGAATAAAGTCTTTCCGGACCTTTTATATCAATATTTATTGCATCAAGATAGGGAGCTAATTTTTTGATTGGATTTTTGTTTATATACCCGTCTGAAACCCATATATTTTTTAAGCCCTCTTTTTTTGCGAGCTTCATGATATCAAGAGCATATTCATAGAAAATGGTTGGCTCGGTGTAAGTATAAGCTATTGTTTTTACCTTGTGTTCTTTTGCGAGCTCAATAACTTTCTCAGGCGGAACAAAATCACCTAAAATTTCTCCCTGTGAAATCTTATAGTTCTGACAGAAAGCGCAGGAAAGATTACACCCGCAGGTCGCAATTGAAAGAGCCCTGGTTCCGGGCAGGAAATGAAATAAAGGTTTCTTTTCAATTGGATCAATTGACAAAGCGCAGGGTTTTGAATAAACCAGAGAATATAATTTACCTTTCAGGTTTTTCCTTGCCCTGCAGAACCCGGTTAAATTCTCGGTTATGTAACACTTTCTTGGACAGAGCAGGCATCTTACTTTTTTGTCCGACAGTTTTTCATAGAATAAAGCTTCTTTTGGTTTTGGGGTGGTTGGTTCCATAAATTAGAGTATGGCTTAATTAAACTATTTCTTTTTTGAATTTAGTTTTTTGTGATAAGAAAAATAAATTATGATCACGAAAAGTATTGCTGTTAAAAGAGGTACTATATAAGAGATTATTTCTTTTAATGAATAATAATCTAAAGAAATAATCCCATCTAAAGAATGAATGGGGTAATTCCAGGTTACCAAATAACGTGAATCTTCCTTAACAAGTTTTAAATTTTCAGATTTGTTTATTGGTTCAAAGTGGGGGACGAAATATTCGCCACTTGATATGGTTCCGCCAGAAGATTCATATCGCCAGGAAATCTTATCATGAGTTTCATTATATTTACTTTCCTTAGAAGAACATTTTAAAATAATTTGATTCCCGGTATCTTTTAAATTACAAGGGTGTTTTTCGATTACTTCAGAATTCTTATCTAAATAATTGTCTATCTGATTTTGAATTCTGACTGCTTCATAAACGTGACCTGCGATTAAAACAAGACCAACCAGCAGTAAAAATAACACAAATTTATATTTTGTTTGCATAATTATATATTTTTGATTTATTTTATATTATTTATGGACACAAAACAAATTAAAGAATTTTTCAAACCAACAAAAATTAAAATAAGGATTACTCTGTTTCTTACAATCATGTTTTTGTTGTGGATTCATTTCACATTATATTTTATCTCTCCTGGAAGGTGCGATACCTATATTTCCACTTTTCTGCATGAAAGTATTTTTTATTTACTCGGATTATTCTTAAAAAGCATACCTTTATTTTTTAACTCATTAAATGAGGGTATAATTATTTTGGCAATTGAAATGATTTTTGGTTTCTTTCTCTTCTTAATTTTGTTATATTCATTCAGTTGCCTGTTTGATTTCCTTTACAATTCTTTCGGAAAATCAAAACATAATAAAATTCTGAGATTTATTTTGATAATAATTACTTTGGCGATTATTGCTTTTCCAATTTCTATAGAGAACTGCAGATTGGATACTTCAACTGAAGATTTTTATGAGAAATGCGAGGATTATTGCGGAGATGCAACTTCTTTGGAGTATTGCAATTATTATTTTGAAGGGCCTTATTGGAGATCTGACTGGAATGATAATGGAATTAAAAATGAATTGATTGAAATTGGAGGTGATATGAAATATAATGTTTGCGAAGATAGAATTTATTGTTTCCATATTGCGCCCTGTAAACAATTTGGAGAAAATCCAATAGAAAATTGCGCAAAAGTATTATGCGAAGCAGGGTATACAAAATATGAAAATATATCTCTTGCCTCGCGATATGTGCTTAATGAATATAATATTAAACCCGGAAATTGCAGTTTACCAGATAACAATTGGCATTCTCTTTACTTCCCAAAAAATGTTTGCGAGAAGTATATTAATATTGATTAAACAAATTTTGATAGTGGAAATTGTCTTTTATTTTATTGTAAAAAAATCTGAAAAATTATTCCTCAATTCTTGGAGCAAGGATGAACCCAAGTTTGACTTTATCCTTAATCATATACTCGAGGTGAACCGGGTAATCCTTGTTAAATTCAAGTTTGACTTTATCGGTAAGTTTGCCTGCTTTCAACATCTTAGTAAGGTATTCAATTGAATATCTTGCAACAGTATCTTCTTTGCAGGTTAAAGAATACAACTGAGGGTTGTCTGCCTCAATTTTTATCTGCGTGAAACTTGAATCTCCTTCCGCTTTCAAAACCAAAGATTCTTTTGAAATCATTATTGCAATCCCATCAGAAATCAATGCGCAATTTTCAAGACCTTCTTTCAGCACAGAAGGGTCAAGTTCAATCGAGTTTTCAAAATTAAATCTACTTATATCCTGCATTTCCTGTTTTGCAACAGAAATAATAGGCATTGCAAATTTTCTTGTTGTGCTTCCATCAAGAGTTAATTCAAACCTATCCTCATTTTCATCAACAGCCAAAGTCAATTTATCCTCTGGTTTTGATTTCTTTATAAACTGAAGTATTTTTAAGATATTCAGACCAATCTCAAGTTCCTTGTCGCAGGTATAACTTTCAAATGCTGTTGGCAGGATTAAAAAATCCACAACAGCTATAACAGCCCTGTCAGGGCATATTAAAGAAATTCCGTCTTTCTTTATATTAAATATGCCTTCATCAACAATTTCCGCAATTGCGTTAAAACTTTCTTTTATCAGACCTACATCCTCCAAAACCGCTTTAAACATAATATTAAATAAAGATTAATATTAGTATTTCCTGATTTTTACAGAAAGAAGGATTATTTAATAGATTTGGTTATAAAATGGATATTTATGCAATAAAATAAATTTTAATCAACAAATTTCCCATTGACCATCACAGGTTTTCCATCAACCTCAAGCAATGACTTGTTTCTCATTTCCTTAAAAAAATCCCAGTGGATTGTTGCATCGCTCTTCCCCCCAAAACCAATATTATTGCCAATAGCAAGGTGAATGGTGCCCATCACTTTTTCATCAACTATGGTAAGACCTCCTGTTGGTCTCGCTCTTGGGTTTGTTCCAATTCCAAGTTCCGCTATATTTAGCTTGTTCCCGGAAGCATTACTTATAATATCTTCGAAAGCTTCCTTCCCTTTATCAATCTGATATTCAACAACTTTCCCATTCTTAAATTTAAACCACACTCCCTCCACCTGCTTTCCATAATGCCAAAGAGTTGGAAGGTCAAAATAAATCTCGCCATTTGCGGAATTTTCAACTGGCGCGAAAAACAATTCCCCATCAGGCAAGTTGAAGAAACCTCCTTTTTCCTTTTCCCACAAACCGCAGGAATTTAAAGCCGGTCTGCCTTTCACCGACAACTTCAAATCAGTATTTTTCCCTGTTATTCTGATTTTATCCGCATTCTTGAAATGTTTTGAAAGTTTTTTGTTGAACTTGTATAATTCATTGTAATCAACATCCAAGGTATTCCAAAAAATCCTGTTTAGTTTATTAAAATTTATCCCCAATGCCTTTGCTTCTTCCTCCGTGGGAAAACCCATTAATACAGATTTTATTGTTTTCTTAAGGATTCTTTTTTCAACAAAATCGCGCAGGGGTTTCACGGTTTTTCTTCTTATCTCCAATTTGTTCTGAGGCAATTGCCTGTCAAGGAAAGGATTTGACTCATCTATATGTATTTCCACATCTGAATTTCTTGAGATGATTTTTGAAAGTTCTGGAATATTTCTGAGGAATTTGGAATTAATATTTTTATAAGTTTTCAATATATGTTCGGAACTTCCATACATTATTGCAGGCTGCGCCCCTATCATTGAACTTTCATAAGCGAGCATTTCAGCAAATTTTAATGACTTTGGTCCCGCAGAGATTACAACCATCTCTTTTTCCTTAACACTAAGATTTTCATTAATTATTCTTTTTGCTATTTTTTGCAAGTCCATAATTACTTTAGAAAACAAATAAACCTCTAAATTAAGTTAAAAACCAAATCATCTGTTAAATTTTACAATTAAACATTTTATATAATCTAATTACTTTATAGTTCTGACAAAAAACAATCTTACTGAAAATAGCTCCATAGAAGTCCTCTATAATCGCTCGCTTTAGCGAGTAATTAATATCTATCATAACAAAAAAACGCAAATTGCTATTTCAATATTATAAACACTTATTTTCAATTCTGTCTCCTTAAATTGCGTGAACCATTTTCGGCTTCTTAATCTATCACCCAATTTCCTTTTAATCTGGGAATTGGCTGATTCAATCACAGATCTTTTTGAATATCCGAAGTCATCCATAATTTCCTTTTAATCTAGGAATTAGCTGATTCAATCACAGATCTTTTTGAATATCCGAAGTCATCCATAATTTCCTTTTAATCTAACTCAGACACCATGTTTATAAAAAAATCGGTAGATTATCTTGGAATAAATATGTCTGATATCCAAATAGGTTTGCTCGTTGAAGAACATTATAAATTTGAAAGAATTTTAATAGACCGAACAGTAGAATTACAGAAAGAGGGGGATAAAGAATATTATTTGCAACTGCAAAATATGCTGAATAACATTGAAGAGATAAAAATTGCAGATTATTTGTTTAACGAAAGTTCCTTTAAAGAACCCATCCAGATAATTAAACATAATTCAGATTAATGGAAAGTACTGCATTATATGAAATAAATAATTATTATGAATAAAATTATTCCTTTTCTGCTTATCTGTTTAGTATGTTTATCTGGATGCACAAATCCTTTTGAGGATCAGACACCAAGACAAATACAGCCTCTGATTATTACTTTGGCCTCTGATTTAACAACATTAAAATCAGGAGAAGAAACCTGCTTATATCTCACTTTTGACAATCTGGATGAAAAAGAAGAATATGAAATTTCCGGAAGGATAATGGATGGAGGAATTTTTATTGTATCGGATTCATTCGACGATGAAGAACTTATAGGTTTACAGAAAAAAACCCTCGAGCTGGAAATTGGAGCTCCCGAGGTTAACGCAGATATCCCCTCAAGAATAAGCGCTGAGGTGCAAGTGATAAAAATATCAAATTTTCATATTCCAATACTATTTGCGGACAGGGAATATGAAATAGAACAAGAAATTGCGGGACAGCCAATTCAAAAACAACCAAAAACCTATTCTTTCTCAGACCGGCTTGTGAATGTAGAAATAGAATTAAATAAAAATCCTCCGATAGACACAGGAGCTGCATGGGGCACAATAAAACTTACGCCGAGAAGAAATGGGGTTTTGGATTTTGATTCTATATACGGCGACGACATTATGTGCGAGGAAATAAATGAATTCACAAATACCGTCTCGTGCACATTCAGTGGAGATGCAGACCAACTTGAAGAAATGAATTTTGAAATGGAAATTAAATATAAATACAGAGAAATAAAATATTTGGATTTTATGATTCTTAAAGGGGAAGGAGAATATATTCCATCAAAACCCACAACAGACACAAGCAGAATTGGAGATGAATCTGAATTTATTTTTAATGTATCGCCTGAAATAGTGTATCCCACCACATCACAGGTAACATTAAACTTTGGATTTGAAAATGAAAATGAGGCTCCATTAAAAATTAAGAATATTGAATATAGCTATCCAAAAGAATACCTTAATCAAATTATGATTAATACAGATTGCAAAGGAAGTTATATATATAAAGGCGAAACAAAGAATTGCCGCATTGGGTTGGCTATAAAAAATTATCCGGATTCGGGCACAACTGCAGAGGTTTCAGCCACAGCAACCTACATTACAACCTTGGAACATGATTTGGCGATAGGAAATTCAAAAGGAAGCAGGAAAATATATGATAAGTGGTCTCCCATAATACTGGAATCAGAAATAACTGATGTTTCTTATGAATACGACTATTGCACCTACTGGGTGAAAGATATGAAAGAACCCGTAATATATAAATGTCCTGGCGGAGATAAAAGTGAATGTCCTTCAGGATGCGAATGTATAGGTGAAGTTTGCAAAAGAAAAAAAAGAATTGATAATTTATTGGTGGATATATATATTAAAAATAATGGAATTGGCAGTATGACTATTAAAGACTTAGAAATAGATGGTGGAGAGTGTAGTGAATGCGATGCAGCAGGGGCAATAAAATGTTGTAAAGTTGTAAAAGATAAAAGAGAAAAAATTCAAATAAGTATGGAATTCCAATCAAGCGTAACCCTTAAAAAGAAGATAGAATTCTCTGAATAAATCAATTAAAAAAAATTATAAAATTAAAAATCATGGATGCATAAAATTTTCATCTTTGTTTTAAATCTTTCGGAATCAAAACACACAACCGCATTTATCTTTTTCTTCTCAATCTGTTCCGCAAGTTCCTGAGTTAATTTCCCATCCATCAAAACAATAGAAACATTGTCAAGGTCAGCTGTCTTCAACACCTGTTTGATTTCACCATAGCTCATTTTGTGAACTTCATTAAGATTGCTATCCAATAACCTGACTTCTTTTGTTCCAAGCATATTCTTTATCCTTGGTTTTACTTTTTCTTTTAAATCATGAGGTAAAGTTGTCTTGACTTTAGATTGTTGCGCTTCTTTTGATTTAACCTCATTTTTCTTTTTGATTTTCAGACACTGGTAAATCTCTTTTTTTGTTAATTCTTCAACTTCTTTTCCATCAGGGGCTCTCGCAAGGAAATCTACTTTTATTTCCTGATTTAATCTTTTTGAAATTAAATCCCCTCCGCGATCACCATCTAAGAAAATAGTTACGGATTTGTTTTTCACAATTTCTTTTATCTGAGGTGAAGGTTTACTCCCTCCAACAGCGATTACATTTTTTATTCCATAACCTACCAAATTAACCACATCTGCTCTCCCCTCAACGATTATAATTTCTTTGTTTGTTAAAACCTCAGGACCGCCGGTTAGACCTTTGTAAGTTTTTATTTCTTTTGTCCTAATATCCGAGGAGAGTTTATTTAAAGTTTCTTTTGTGTCTGGTATATCCTTGTATAACCTCTCAAGAATTTCCCTGCTTCTCTTTTCAATGAAATTTCTCTTGCTGCTTCTTATATCTTCTATTTCTTCTAAAGTCACTTTTGCAGTTGTATACCCAACCTTGTCAATTGTTTCAAGAGCTGCCGCCAATAAAGCGCTTTCGGAAGTTGATAGATTTGATGGAATTATTATCTCCACCATTGTTTTTTCCTCTTTGTTTTTCTTAAAGTGAATATCTATCCTACCGATTTTACCGCTTTCCTGCAGTTCTTTCAAATCCATTTCCTGTCCTAATAATCCTTCGGTCTGGCCAAAAATTGCACCAATAATGTCGGTCCTCTCTACAAGAGATCCTGCTTCTAATGAAAGTTTTATAAGGTACTTTGCATTTTCTGTAATTTTTCCCATAATTTATATAAAAAATGATAAATTCACGCGAAGGGGCTGAAATTGGTTATTACAGTGCAATAGTTTATAATCCTCACTATTATTTGGGTGTGTAATATCTCAAACCATATGCTCTTTCCTCAACTATTTCCAACATACCTTTCTGTTCCAAATCAATAAGATCGTCTCTAAGGTCATTTGCGCTCAATTTGCCAAAGTTTGCAATAAATGCATATTGGGGGACACCTGGGGTTGGTCTTTCACCATACCTAGATTTAAGAATTTTTTCTAAATTTCCGACTATGTAGTCATATATACTTTCTTCGATTTTTGGGTTAACTGAATTCATAATAAACCCTAACGAATTAAAAAGGTCGGCTATCCCGTCTCAAAAAGAAAATATTCTGTAACCCCAATTTAGATGCGATTATATTTACATAATTATCAGAATCATTCTCTGATAACTTGGCTCTCTGATCCGCTTCAATCAAAACCGTTGGAAGTCCATAAGTTTTGCTCTGGGATGAAATCGTGTAAACAAGTTCAGCAATTCTTTTTCCCTGAGCTTCATCTCCTATGAACTCAACTCTTATTGGTCTATCAAATTCAACGGTTTTCAAATAAAAATAATTTATCCCTCCTTCCAGATTAATTATTTTTGTGACCTCTCTTTTCTCAAGCAGGTAATGAAGAAGGTTTGTGTCTTTTGTTCGATTCAAAATAGTTATAAGTTCTTGCTTGTTTTTAATATCTAATTTCTCAATTATATTATCCGCAATATGTTTACAGAATACCGAACTTCTTGAATCTTCAACAACTCCGGCAAGAAGACAATTTTCCTGTTTTGCGGTGTTGCATAATTTTTCAAATAATTTATTGACTTCAAGATAATCAGAATAAACTGTGCTTTCTGTACTCGGTGCATCTGCGGGATTCACCAGCAAACTCCCGTCTATCAAAAACAAATTTGGGGAATATTTTGAAATGGTTTCAATGCTCACAATGAGTTCTTTTTTTATTCTTTGGAGGCTCCAGAAGATCCTGAATTCAATATCTGAAAAAGATTCTTTGGAATGAATGATCTCCGGGACCGGATTCATAATTGGGTGATATGCAACATCAACAAGCTTGCTTTTTTTATAACTGAAAATAACCCCAATTGCTCTTAAAAAAACAAAATCCATTAAATGACCTGACTTCTTTGTCAACCCACCATCTTCACCACCAATTTTAATATTTCCTAATTCTACTTTTGAAACATTCCAATATAATTCAGGAATTTCTCTTAAAAATCCAGCGAGTTTTTTTTTCTCAATTTCAAGAATTTTTATTTTATCAACTATTTTATCTAATTCGTGTATGGAAACCATAATAATCTAATTTGTTAATTTACTCTTTATCAAACTCGTCCCATATAATTACTTTATATTATTTATCAACTTATAATTTCTTACCTAAAATATATCTATGCCCTTCAATATCAAGATAAGACATCGGAGAAATATTAAACTGCGGCAACAAATCATGAACCATAACTTCTGTATACTGAGCCTGCTTTTTTGGAACCTGCATTTTAATCAGAACTCTTTTATCTGGATTTAATAAATCCAGAAATTTACCCATGACTTTGAAACTAGTGACAATACTTAATGGAAGATAATTCACAATACAATCAACTTTTTTTGGTAATCTGGAAAGTTCCAAATCCTCTGGGTTCTCTTCAAACTTTTTTAATTTTGGGCTCTTGATATCCAGTTTCTCAGGAGAAACATAATAAGTCTCTTTTGAATTCATGAGGGTGAATTTTAATATATCGGGGGTTCCTAAATAAATTACTTTATTGCTGTCTTTAAAAAACCAATATAATAACTGGAAATCAGTCCAATCCATATTTAAATATCCTACATAGTTTTATAATGAAGAAAAAACTGAAAACCTTCCTGAAACAATGTAAAAGAATATTGGCCATTGCAACAAAACCGGGTAAAGATGAATATTTTAATTATTCAAAAATTATTGCGATTGGGGTTCTTGCATTAGGTCTTTTTGGGTTTATATTTTACCTAATATTCTCTTATCTGGGAGTATAATCAAGAAATACAGCAATAATTCTTATTTTCCTTTATTGCATTTTGAGTTTAATTTGCTAAACTGCAATATTTGAAAATTCATCTCAAAAAAATAGGATTTTCATTTCATTTATGAAATAATTATCTTATTTACCCAAAAATTCTAAGAAACAATAATAAGAAGCAGTTTTCCCAAAACCTGGCTTAATCCTTCTGAATCTTTCCCTTTCACATATATATTTTTGCCATCAAATTCAAGTGAGCTGCCTTTTAAAGTCTCATCAGGTCCGAGAATAATTATTGCGGGCTCTTCAGATAGATATTCGGATAAAGCTGTAGAGTTTATCTCTTTTTGGTCTTTAAGGAATGAATTATAATAATAACTCAAATAATACGCAAATGGCATTGTCTTTACAACACCTTCTGTGGTCTCCACAACAAGATTTATTTTCCCCGATTCAAAAAAGTCTTTTATTCGCTTAGCATCATTAACCTCATATTCTTTTACCAAAATCAGGTTGGTTCCCGCATTATAAGCGGGTTTGTGCCATTCGTTGTCACTTAAAAAACAAATAGAATAATAATCGCAAATCATTGTTTTATTGTTCAGCTGAAAATCACCATTTTCCTCTGGCATTGTAGGTTCTGAGGTTGTTGGATATAACAGCAATACCGCAAACAAAAGGATTATTGTCCCCATTATTCCTAAAACAGCCTTCCAATCATCCATAATTAATCCTTTTTCAATTTAAAGCTGGAACTCAGAGATTGGTCCGGTTATTTTCAATAGTGGTGTAAACTTAAAATTTAACTTAATTACATTAATGGTAGAGCTAAAAGTCGAAGACCTCAAAAAACTGAGAGAAAACAAGAGAAATTTTAATCAGATGTTTGACTTAGTGATTAATATCTCGGGTTTGGACCTAAAAAAACCGGAAAACAGGATTAGGGATAAAGTTAAACTCAATCATAAAATCAGAGACCGCAAAATATGCTTCATTGTTGAATCCCTTGTAACAAAAGCAAATGAGACCAAACAAAAAGTATTGAAAGCTTCGGAATTGGATTTTAAGAAAACCGAAGGCAAAAAACTTGCTGGAGAATATGATTTCTTTGTCGTGGAGGCTACTTTAATGTCTAAAGTGGCAAAAATTCTTGGAAAATACATTGGACCTAGAAACAAATCAATGATTCCAATCCCCCCAACCGCAAAAAATCTTCCTCTTGTAATTCAGGATCTTGAAAGAACAATTTCAGTAAACCTAATTAAACAACAACTCATCCAGATTCCTATTGGAACCGAAAAACTCACAGATGCTGAATTAATTGAAAATTTTAACACCGCATACAACCATATAGCCGAAAACATTGAAAACAAAGGCGGAATTATAAAAACCGCTTACATTAAATTAACTATGTGCGAACCAATAAAATTATTATAAAATGGTATCTGAAAAGAAAGTTGGGTTACTTAAAAAAATTAACAAGTTGTTAAAAGAACACGATTCTCTTTTGCTTTTTGATTTGGACCAGATACCTTCGAGACAATTGCATCAGATTAGAAACCAATTAAAAAAAGAAGAAATATTCGCAATAGTTCCTAAGAAAAGCGTTCTTGAATTGGGTCTTAAAGAAAATAAAAAAGATTTGAGCCTTGATGAATTCAAACAACCAGCGCTTATCTATTCAAACAAAAATCTATTTGATATTCTTAAAAGTCTTAAAAAATTAACCGTAAAAAGAAAAATAAAAGTTAATGAAATTATATCTGGAGAAATAGAAATTCCCGCAATGGATACAGAAATTCAGGCAGGTCCGGCAATAAGCATCTTTAAACAATTCCAGATTCAGACAATGATGAAAGCCGGAAAAATAGCTGTGAGGGAAGCAAAAGTGGTGTGTAAAGAAGGAGATAAAGCAGATGGTGGTCTTGTTTCACTTCTTAATATGCTTAACATTGAACCGGCTGAATTAACAATCCAGCCTGTGCTTGGTTACAGCCAGAATTTAGTGTACAACAAAACAATTCTTGAATTAGATGAAACTTATTTCAAAAATCAGATAAATGTTTGCGCAAACAACTTATTTAAATTAACCGTACACGTGAATTATCCTACAAAAGACAATATAAATATCTTGTTGCAGAAAAGTGGACAACACGCAAGAAGTCTTGGTATGAAACTTGGAGTGCCTGCAAAAGAATTGCTTCCTGATTTATTGAGAATTGCTCAAGGTAATGCAAGCAATCTGGAGGTGAGTTCTAAATAAAATAATTGCTTAAAATATTCATTCCAGATTATTAAAAAAACTATTTAAATTTTACTGCGCAGATTTTGCATAAACCTTTTTCAGTGTTGTAACATTCTGAACAAACTAATCTTCCGCAAAGAGTGCAGGAATTCATTATCCCGGGTTTTCCGCAAATTTGGCAGAGACCTTCTTTTATCATATATGTAATTATAGGTAAAATCAAAATACATGGATTATTATGGAAGTTCCATATATTATTATATTCATTCTTTTTCTGATAATAATTATCTTGACCTATATGTTAATTTCAAGAAGAAAAGAAATAAAAGCCATCCGGAAAGACGCGATTGAAAAAAGCAGGCTTGTACTAGAAGGTAAATTTAAAGAGCAACTTGCGCCTTTCCTCCCGGATTTTAATTTTAATCCAACAGATGCGAGGTTTCTCGGCTCCCCTATTGATTTTGTTGTCTTTGACGGAGCCGCAGACAGCAATATAAAAAAAATTGTATTTGTTGAGGTAAAATCAGGAAAAAGTAAACTTACAAAAAAAGAAGAACAGATAAGAGAAGTTATTTACAACGGGAATGTTGAATTTAAAATATGCAGGATTTAAAAAATTAACCTAAGGTAAAAGAATCCATATGAACATTTGAACATTTCCCGTTAAAAATCATTTCATTGTTGCTGTAAATCATATCTCCCTGAAAACCATAAATCTTGCTGCCCAAATCAAGTTTAACCTCAAGATTCTGCGGATAAGTTACCTTCATCTCCCCAGAATTTACGGTTAACTCGCCAATTTTCAAATGAGCAACTCTTAATTCATCCATATTCATATCGTATAACTGCACTTTTGAATTTCCCTCAAGTTTAAAATTACCTGAAGATAATCCCGTTATTGAGCCAGAAATCAGGGAATTTGTAAATGAAATAGAACCAGTGAAATTTTTCAGTAACAATTCACCATCAACAGTTAAATCTTTGCCATCCACTTTTAACTTATAAGCTCCGTAAAATTTCATACTTAAATCCGATGGAGCCCCCACCTGCAAATTATTTAATTCCTTTGTTGAAAAAGACAATAATATATTTTCCTGAAACTCCTGATTCCGGTCAAATAAACGGTTAAAAAGCTCATTAACTGGAGAAAGCACATCAGTTAAAGAACTCGCAAAATCCGAGGAAAAAAAAGGAAATATCCCTAAAGAAACAATCAACACCAAAATTAATATTGTAATAGGAACCTTCCAATCCACCATATCTTATCTTGTTTTTATGTTTAATATCTTGTCAACTTGATTCTAACGCCTGTTTAACCTCTTCTAAATCAACCCCTTCCCTTAAAATTCTCCTGTTAGTCAAATCAACGACCGTAGAGGGAATCTTATATTTACAGTCCCCACCAACAATAAAATCAACCTCAGGTTTCACATATTTGGCTTCAGTAATCTCTTCCTCTCCTGAAAAGTTTGCTGAAGTTGCTGTAATAGGAAATCCTGCTTTTTCAATTATTTCTCTTGTTAGCTCATTTTCAGGAAATCTTATTCCTATTAAATCCCTTCCGGTGGTGAGTAAATCAGAAACAACTTCTTTTTTGGGAAGGATTATTGTCACAGGTCCAGGCAATAATTTCTTTAAAATCTCTTTGTCTTTCTCAAAAACACAGGCAATATCCTCAAGCATTTTAAAATTCGCCACAGCAACAGAAATTGGTTTGTTCAGAGACCTGCGCTTTATCTCAAATAATCTTCTTATTGCATTCTCATTAAAGATATTTGCTCCGAGCCCGTAAACAGTTTCTGTTGGATAAGCGATTATCCCCCCTAATTTTAAAACCTCTGCGGCTTTTTCTATTTGGTTCATAAATTTAGAGAATTTTAGTTTATTTGGCAAAAGAAGTAAATATATAATTTTAATTATTATTAATTTGTGGTAATGGAAAACCGAATTCATATTTCTTTTGAGGGAATTTGCCCCCCGGAAGATGAAATTAATTTAAGAGATATTAGAAAATTTATCGAATCTAAAACGGGTTTTAGTTTAATAACAAACCAGGATAATTATCTGTATTCCTCTAATAAACCAAAAGATGTGGAGTTGCAGATTGATTATGATGGAGAATTGAAGTTAAAAAGGGTCGGAGGTGATGCAACAGATTTTCCTGAATTAATAAATGAAGGTTATAATCTAATCAAAATATTAAAAGAATTTGGTTTGGAGTATAAAAAAGAGATGGATTTATTTTCTTATGGAAAAAACGTGGTTAAAGATTATAATATTATGAAATCTGAAATAGAAAAAAATATTAAAGAAATTTTTGGTGGTGATGTGGAAAAAGATGGGATTTATAAAGAGGATTGTATGGTGGGAGTCACTTATACTCATTTAGATGTTTTTTAAATTATAGCCCCGCGCGGATTCGAACTCCACTGAACTTCAAAAAGTTCAATTATTTACCTTATCTTCGCCTTTGGCTCGATAAGCTTTCCGCGGTCGCTGGCTAACTTCAATCATCGCAAATTTAACATTTGCTCTTTCCTTTGAACTCCAAAGGCCAGAATCCTTGACCCTCCCTTCGCCTTATTTAAAAATCTACCGAAGAAAGATGGGCCGCTAGACTACGGGGCTATAATTAATCTTCCTAAAAAAATAAACAAAGCAATTATTGCTTTTTTATACATTTTATAACTAATTATGTTTGAAAATTTAATCCCTCGGGATTATTTATATGCCCTTCTAATTATAATTGGCTCTGTTATTTGCGCAAAAATATTCTATTTTACGCTTAAACAATATGTAACAAGAATAACCGCGAAAACAAAAACCACAATGGATGATGAATTGCTGGAAACCTGCCACAAACCGATTTATATGGGTATTATGCTTATTGGGGCTTATTATGCAACCGAATCCCTCAAGGTTCTCATACCCTACAAAGCCTCAGTAGAAACCTTATTTGTTATTGCAGGTGTTGGTCTTAGTACCTGGACATTGGTAAAAATCATAGATACTTTCGTGATGCATCACACAATCAAAGACAAAACTTCAAGAGCCCAGAGAACTGTTTTCCTTAGTTTGAAAGGATTGATTAATATCTTTGTTTACGTAATAGCTATTTTCATTATTTTAAGTTATTTCAAAATTGAAATAACTCCTCTACTGGCTAGTTTGGGCGTTGCGGGTCTGGCTGTTGCTCTTGCTCTTCAAAGCACGCTAGCTAATTATTTTGCGGGATTATATATTTCTTCAGACCGGTCAATTAAAATTGGTGATTATATTGAACTTGAAAACGGTCTGAAAGGGCATGTGGAAAAAATCGGGTGGAGATCAACGCAGGTAAGAACACTTCCAAACAATCTTGTTATTATCCCAAACGCCAAATTATCCGAAATGATTGTGACTAATTATTCTGACCCAACCGAAGAATTATCATTTTCAGTTAACTGCGGTGTGGGTTATGATTCTGATCTTGAAAAAGTTGAGAAAATAACAGTATCTGTTGCAAAAAAAATGTTAAAATCCATAGACGGCGGTGTGGAAACTTATGAGCCTCTTATGAGATTTAAGAACTTTGGGGATTCAAATATAGAATTCTCAATAATCCTAAGAGTGAAAGAATTTGTCAGCCAATATAAAATGAGGCATGAATTTATAAAAGCATTGACAAAAGAATTCAGGAAAAATAAGATAGAAATAGCTTTCCCTTGTTTGAATATTTATAATAGGAAATAAATAAGAATTTATTAATTATAATAGAATATCAGAACTTATCGATTAAATTAATGAATTTAGTTCAAAGAAAATTAAAATAAATTGTTATCACAAAACCAGATTTAATAAGGCTTCTCTCTGGTCTTCAGCCTTAACAATCGCTGAAGCGACCAACACACCTTTTGCGCCTAATTCCTGAGCAATCTGCACATCCTGCTTAGTTGCAATTCCAGCCCCGCATAGAGGAACAATCTCCGGATTTAAATCCTTTAGAACTTCCACAAACTTGGAAATTGCCTCGGGTTTTTCCTGGGCTATCGACCTGCCAGAACCAATTAGCTCCGGGTCTTCATAAGCAATATAATCAGGGGAAAACTTCGCAATTTCCATCACCTCCTTTATATCCGCGGCGCAACAAACAGTTTTTAGACCAGATAATTTTGAAGCATTTATGATTCCTTCTATTTTATCCATAGGCAATCTCCTCTCTGAATGATTAATCAAAGTCCCCATTGCTCCTGCATCCTTGACTGAAGCAGGCAAAACAGAACCGGTATGAGAACCAAATGAAACAGGGTCAATATGCTGCGATACTATTGGGGTTATTTTAGAGATTTCTTTTAAATCCGTGAACTGTGGAGCTGCCCATATATCAGCATTTAATTTTTTCCTCACATCTGCAATTGAATTTGCCAATTTTATGCCTTTATCCCCCAAACCTTCTTCATAAGTTTTGAAATTTATTAGATATAACATAATAAATACATTAAGAATAATATAAACGCTGGGGCTGGGATTCGATTTTGGCACTGTTCAAGAAAATCAACGAACAAGTGTACCCAGGGATCCATTACAGAAACTAGCTTAGCAGGCTAGCGCCTTAAGCCACTCGGCCACCCCAGCATAACTAATTTATAAATTTTTAGTTTAGAGGAAATTTTAACTCAAAAGAATTAATTAAAGTTAATTTTTGATATATATAAAATAATACAAACTAAAATATGGGAATCTATAACAAAATTTCAGTAGTTTTTTTAATGGGTTTAGTAATAGCGATGAGTGGTTGTACAGATACAGGCGGAGAATCAACAATGGCAGCGGGAACGCAGGGAGTATATATCGAATACTTCGGACCTGATGTTGAATATCCGGTATCTGGTCAGGACATCACCCTTGAAACCAGACTTAGAAATGTTGGTGGATCAGAAGCAAGTAACGTAGAAAGCACCATCTATTTATTAAGTTGGGGTACAAGAAACACTCAAAACGCATGCACACAAGGACTAAGACCACCAAACGCAGAAATTGGTCGTGATGGAGAAGAATGTAAAGTAACTGATGACGCAACAGCGCCGGAAGTAACAGAAACACAGACTTATGATGTTGGAGTGCATATAAACTATGATTACACCACAAATACAGTTGCAACAGTTTATGCTTTCTCTGAAAACGAATATGTTAAAAAAATGGAAGCGAATCAGAACATACCTAAAATAAAAAATATAAAAAACAGCAATGCTCCAATCCATGTTGAAGTGAGAGTGCAGAATGTATTAAAAACAGGCGGAACCGTTCCAGTAACACTAATTTTCAAGAATGTGGGTGGTGGTAATGTAAGGTATGCAGATCAACACTATATTATAGACACTGCAGATGTTCATATTAACGGTAACTATCTTGACACTTGCAGTGATATAAGAATGAAAGGCGGCAGGGAAGGTTCATGCACAGTTCAAGTAGACATACCTGCTGGTGAAGAAGTAAAATTACCTATCGAAATAACAACCAGCTACACCTATGTAACTTCTGCAGAAACAAAAATAGTGGTGCATCCAAAATTAACATAATCTCTTTTATTTTTTATTTTAGAATATATTTTATTTAATGAATTAATTATATTTTTACTGATTTGATTATGGTGGATTATAAAAAAATAGGTCTGAAAATTGGAATTGAAATACACCAGAGACTGGCAACAAAAACAAAGCTATTCTGCAACTGCTCAACAGAAATTTCAGACGAAGAAAAATCTATTTTTGAATTTTCAAGAAAATTAAGACCAACAGCAAGCGAAACCGGGGAAGTTGATAATGCCGCAATGCAGGAATTCCTAAAAGAAAAAGAATTTATATATTATTCTTATCCAAATTGTTGCTCTATTGAAACCGACTCAAAATTCCCAAATGAATTAAATAAAGAAGCTCTTTTAATCAGTTTGCAATTAGCAAAAATGTTGAGAATGCGGGTTCCTGACTCACTGCAAATAATGAGAAAAATTGTCATTGACGGGAGCAACACAACAGGTTATCAAAGAACTTCACTAGTTGGAAAAGGCGATAAAAATTCCTATATTGAAACAAATTTTGGGAAAGTTCACATTCAAGATTTAAATCTTGAAGAAGAAAGCGCAACAAAAATCAAAGAAAAAGAAAATAGGATTTATTATAGACTTGACAGATTAGGGATTCCCTTAATTGAACTTAGTTGTCATCCAGATATATGGCATCCTGAACAAGCAAAAGAATTTGCATCAAAAATCGGGTTATTGTTAAGAAGCCTGAATGTAAAAAGAGGTATTGGAACAATAAGACAAGATGTAAATATCTCAGTAAAAAAAGGTTCCAGAATAGAAATAAAAGGATTTCAGGAATTAAAAAAACTTGACAAATTAATAAAAAACGAAGTCAAAAGACAACTGGATTTAATTTTAGTAAAAGAAAAATTAAAAAATAAATCAATAAATTTAACTGAAATAGAAGTAACTAAACTATTTAAATCATCAAAATGCAAAATTCTAAAAGGTAAAGAAAAAATATTGTGTTTGAAGCTGAAAGGTCTTTCAGGATTATTCAAAAATTCCTGTGGTGAAATAATTTTGGGAAAAGAAATCGCAAATTATGCCAAAATTTTCGGGATTGGGGGTATTATTCATTCAGATGAAGATTTAAAAAAATACAATTTTGATTTGAAAGAAATCTACTCGCTAAAAAAAGAAATTGGCGCAAAAGAAAGAGATTTGTTTTTATTGATAACCGGAGAAAACTGCGGAAATGCAATGAACTTAATTAAAAAAAGAATTTTGCATCTTAATAAAGGAATTCCTGAAGAAACCAGATTTGCGGAAGATGTTCTCACAAGATATGCCCGCGAACTTCCCGGAGCCGCAAGAATGTATCCTGAAACAGATCTCCCAAAAATAGACCTTAATGAATATCTGGATAAAATAGAACTTCCTGAAACTCTTGAAGAAAAATCCGCAAAGTTTTTAAAATTAGGTTTGAGTAAAGACTTAGCGAAACAAATTTCAAAAAGCAAAGAATTGAAGTTATTTGAAGAATTTTTAAAATATAAAGTTGAACCCAAACTAATCGCTGATTTGATTCTAAACAAAAAAAGAGCCTTGGAAAGAAAAGGAATTAAAATTGAAAAAAAAGATTTGGAATTTGTTCTTAAAAATCTGGAAAAAGAAAAGATTGTAAAGAAAGCTATAGAAGAGGTTTTAATTAATAAAAATATCAAAGGATTTGAGAAAATCCCCAGGATTAAATTGAAGAAAATTACTGTTAACTATGCAAAAAAATATGGGGAAAAAGCAATGGGTGAAATTATGAAAAAATATGGGAAAAGAGTTGATAGCGAAGAAGTTATAAAATTATTAAATCAATAAAATTCTCCCACCTGAAGGACGGGGTATTTTGATAATAAAATTTTCGCCATGAAAAAATAAGGTCTTAGGTCAATAAATATTTAAGGTATATTTAAATCAAAAGTGGTATATTCTAAAATTAATGCTGTTCCGGTATAAAAGAAATACTGACCTTCCAATAAACCAGAAGTGTTTATTTCAAGTTCGCAAGTATAGTCTCCAGATAAAATCTCATCTTCAAATACATCATTCACTTCTTCAATAACAATATTTTTATTTATGCTGCAATCGCCTGTTCCAAAGATATTTATAACCCCATCATAATTTTTTTTATCAAAGAATACCCTTAGATTTATTTTAGCTGGTTTATCTAAATGAGTATTTAATTTCAAAGTTGTTTTATAGGTATTCCTACTTTCTGAAAATAATATCCTTGAATTCTTATCCTCAACAAGAATATTCTTGCAGTGCCAGGCTCCATCCTGACATACACAATTTTTATATTCGCCAGATTGTGCCACCCCATTCTCTTCAACACAAACACCTGTTTTTAATCCACATTTACTTTCAGGACAGCATATTTTGTCCGTCTTATTATATAAAGTTATTTTACAAGAAAGTTCTTTGTTTATATTATCCAGATCGGCGCAATCACAGTCACGGAAACATATTTCTCCTTCATCTCTTTTACCCCAGATCTCATCCTTACATTCCCACAAACAGAGCTCTTCATTTATATTAAGTTCATGTCCTCCTTCCTCATAACAACTTGCCTCAACGCCAGACTCTTTATGAGCGCAGGTTCCTTTAGGGCAACAATAATATTTATATTCATTTATATCCTCATTCGCAGTACTTGAAGGATTGTCCTGAGAACAATAGGAATTCGACCAGCAATCGTCAAAAGCATAATTGCATTCATAACCATTTGGTGTATAACAACCAATATAATAATCAAACACCTCCCCTTGCACATCTTCTGATAAAGAAAATTTTACCGTGGCACTATCAGTATATCGTTGAATAAGTTTATTGGCTCCACTGCCAACTACACCTGAATCAAAAAAAGTTTTTGAAATTTGTATATTAACAAAATCTTTATTTGGCGCTATATATACAAGGACATCTTTCGTTTCTCCTGGAAAGGAAAGTGGATGCACGATATAAGAATTCTTATAACCTAAATAAGGGTTATCAGGATTTGGGTATATTGGATAATTATTAAAAAATAAAGGAAAATTGTATATTGTTTTCCCGCAATTATCCTTAAAATCATTAATACCCCCTGTAACAAAATTCCACACCCCATCGTTGCATTTTAAAGAATCACCTTGATATTGTATCACCGCCCCATTAGAATAACAATATAAATCAGGATCTACACTATCCCTAAGATTATTATTTCTAGGCAATCCATTTAAAATATCCGTATCCAAATTTAAATGGGCGCATTGTCCAGGAGGACAACAATAATCGCCGCCATTTATAAAATCCGGGGCACAATTGCCGGAGTGGCATGGATGAGAATCCTTAATATTAATAGAATCACATTCATGATAATTTTTTATTTCATAATAATTGCAATAACATCCCCCACCCATACTTGCAGAATGGGGGTCTGTATTTAAGATATATTCAGGGGGTTTTTGAAATGAAGGTATCACCCAATCACCATCACTCGCGGCGCTGCAACCCGCCAGCCCATCATAAACAGGAGAATTTTCCCTGCACCACCCTTTACAATATTCTTCTTTGCAATCACACCCGTCTCCTCCAGAACCACAACTGGCTTCATAACAAGTTTGCCATGATTGACAAGTTGTGGTTGGGTAACTGCATCTATAATCATCACCGCAACAATAATAACAAGTACTGCATCCCAATAAACCGCAATTGCAAGGATAAGAACATCTCTTGCAACAATCTGAACTGCTATAATGGATACAATCAGAATCTGTAAAAATATAAGGTTTTGGATATGAATAAATTGCACCAAACATATAACTTTTACTAACCTTACCTTCATGATACCATACCGTCAAAGGATTTGAAGTTAATAAACTTTGAAATTCGCATTTTGAATTGCTACAATCGCAAGAAGAATCGCAAGAACCGCATCCAAAAATAATTCCAATCCCGGCAAACAATCCAAAAACCAAAAAAATACCTAAAGATAAACTAATTAATTTCCTCATAATTATATCTTCTTTTTTGGTTTTATTATTCTATATCCTCCAATATTGGATTATTTTGATTTCTTATTTATATTCTCTCAATTCTTTCTCAAGTTCGTTTATTCTTTTCTCTTCCACAGCTTCTGTTTTCCTCTTTTTACTGAACAATTCAATATATATATTTTTTAATCCATGTTCAACTGAAGTAGCAATCCGATTCCTATCAAGTCTCCTCAGATCCTGTCCTTCAAGGGTCCTCAATTCCTGCTCCACACCATCTAATTGATTTAAAATCCTAATTTTAGCAGAACCTTCCAATTTTAAAGCTTTTAATCTATATCTGCACCATTTTTTTCGTAAATTTCTTATTCTCCCATTAAAACCAAAAAATGAATTCAAACCAAACATAATAATATTTAAATGCTATTATAAATATGACAGAACTACCTAAAGAAGCTCAGGATTTACTGATGAAAGTGCAAATGCAAAATCAGGAATTGCAGGAAATCATTATGCAAAAACAAAATAGAGGTATGCAGAAAATGGAAATAGATGAAGCTCTTAAAGAAATAAAAGATAAAACCGAGATATACAAAGAAATTGGGGGAATTCTTGTTAAAACAGATAAAGATAAAGTGCAAAAAGAACTTGATGAAGAAAAAGAAATGTTGGTTGTAAGAGAAAAACAGGTGAATGCAAAAGAAGAGAAACTAAAATCAGAAATGGAAGTGAATCAGAAAAAATTGATGGGTTTTATTCAAGGGGCTAATCCAGCAGGATAAATATTTTAAATATTAATCAAAGATTCTTTGATAAATTTAAGGTTTCTGAGTCATATTTTTAGTTTAGAATTTAAAAACCAATTAAATTATAAGTTTTATTATTTTCTCCGCAAATTCTTTTGCTGCCTGAGGTTCATTTGCAGTTATAATTTTACCGTCCTGCTCAACATTTGC
>QMZS01000009.1 GCA_003663295.1 Candidatus Aenigmatarchaeota archaeon
AATCAGACATTCATCCTCCGCACCATCAGAAACAAAAACAGCCTTCTTAATATTATATTTTTTAATCACTTCTTCCAACTGCCTTACAATTCTTACATCAGATTCGGTGCCAACATTCTTATCGCCAGTAAAAGCAGCCAGATATACATTTTCACCCTGCTCCTTTAATTTATCATACTCTTTTATCGCCCCAAACAAAGAATTTGCATCACTTTCCCCAGGATCCTTAATTGCAAGATTTTTTGCCACATCTAAATTTTCTTTCCTTCCGGTTATAGGTCCATTCACTCCGAGTTTCTCTCCAATATCATTATCTCTGTCAACACAGATAACTAAAATAGGTTCTCCCATAATAAACTTTATATTTAAGCAAATATTTAATAATAAAAACTTATTGAAAATATTAAGGAATCTCTTCTTCCTGAACTAAATCAGATACACAAACCCTCACTCCTTCTTCTTTATCCAAACAGGCAATTCTGTATCTCTCAGCAGACTGTTGATCCATTAATTCTTTATTTCCGCATATGTCAAGTTTGCACGGACCTATGCCGCAAGGATCTTCCACGCATTCATTTCTCCCAGCACCAGCAAGATAATCATCGCAATAGATAACATCCCCGCAACAGAAAATAAATTTAACTCTTGCATTCTCAGTTTCCTTTGAAAGTATTGGCATATCCTTGTAAAAACAATTGTAAGGATATTCTTCAGGGAAAACTATTGGCTTAGATACATCAATCATATTCCTGGGCAACCCAAGGGAAATCACCAGACCGTTTTTATCTTTTATAATATAAGAATGTTTCTTTTTTTTTGTGTGTTCTTCCAAATTACCCATTAATTCATTAAATTTATTGAATCCTTCACGATAATCCATCTGCAGTTTTAGTGAAAATTCATTATAAAACTCAGTCCGTTTCCTCAATTTAACTTCATCGCAGGGCAACTGCGCAATTTCATTTATTGCCTCCCAGGTTTCAGGAAGATAAGAAAGATAAAACAAAACCGAGGAAGGAAAATAATTCATCCACCGGTACTCTGTATAAGTCTTTACCTGTATTGGCTCTCCGGTTACTGCACTCCTCAAATAAAAACCAATGGTCAATGAAATTACAAGCACACCTAAAATAACAAGAAGCACTGCTACAACCGGATGTTCTATCCCGCCTTTCATTTTTCCTGTTTTATTGCAACCTTTTATTTTATCATTCATTTTTTCTGCATATCCATCAGATTCTATTCCTATTTTTCTTGTTTCCATGCAAGACCCCATTTTTATTTTTCCAGCACCCATATTATCCTGAAGGACATAAAGGATTTGTTTCCTTTAATATAAACACCTCATTAGTTAAAGTGGTATCATACATAATACATACATTTTCCCCTAAAATATTTGTTATAGGCATTCCTATCTTCCAATCCAAATGATCTATATTCAATATCCCTTTGCCTGTTATATCTTCACGACCAATACTATTTAAATATAAATTTACATCAGACTCATCTAAATTAACGCTACTGGACCATGCACTAACGTCCATTTTATCACACAATCTAGTAGCACCCCCTTTGCTAACATCCCAGCAATCTGCTATGGCATCTCCGATTTGTTTTATTTCATCCATAGCACCACCCAATAAACAATTATGATCTTCAGTTACTTCATCCACAACAATCCAATTAGATAAAGGCGATGTCCTATCTAAAAATTTGATGCATACTTTCTCAGCAGTGCCTCCCATCAAAGCCCCATTCCATCTCCATTTATAATTCTTTGTATAAGGGAAATCTTTACCTGTTATATCTCCGCGGTTAATGCTATTTAAATAAGCTATTACTTGATTTACATTTATAATCTTATCGCCTGACCAGCCACTAATATCTATTTTATCGCATACTGCTGTGTCATCACCAATAGTTTCGGTGTTGCCATCCCAACAATTTGCTATTGCATTTCCTATTTGTTTTACTTCATTGCTCGCATAATTTCGTACGCAATCAGGGTCTTCACTTATTTCATCTAAAACCACTAAATCTAACAAACGGGTATCTGAATATTTAATACATACTCTTTCGTTTCCTTTCCTTATATCCCCATTCCATCTTAATCCAATTCTATGATATCCCTTATCTCTTAAATAAATTGACAATGCCACCTGAGTTACAATTACATCATTCGGCCAACCACTAATATCTATCCTGTTGCACACGGTAGTATCATCGCCAATAGTCTCGGTGTTGCCATCCCAACAAGCAATCATAGCATCCCCGAGCTGCTTCAGTTCATCACTAAATGAATCAGGATCTTCCAAATCTTCGGATTTTTCCGCTAGTAAAGTTACCTCGGAATTTTTAAGAACATATTCTATTGCGCCTTTACTTGTGGAATAATTAACAACAATATAAACAGAATCCGCATTATTGTAAGGATAATCTTTTCTGCAAACTTTCTGTGTTATCTTAAGATTATCAACATCATATCTTTCATTATCCAGCACAACAACATTGGAAGAATTAATGCTTGACCATAATTTCATTTTTGGGCAATATTCAGTTACAGTTTTACATTTCTTTACTAAATTCCCATCATCGTCTGTTTCTTCAATTACTTCATCGCAACAAAGACCTGTTGCATTTATTTCCCAGGTTATTTCCGCATTAGGATCTGCCATGCAATTAATAAATCTATTTTCCAAATCATATGGATAAATAACACTTCTCTCTCCAAGCTCTTTACCTTTATAGGTGGTATTTACCAAAAACGCAGGAACGCACATGGAAGATTCTTCTTTTACAGGCCACAGAGGACTATAAACTTTTTGGCATGTATATAATCCATCACTTACTGAAGGCGGATTCTCCAAATAATTAGGAGAACAAAAAGAATTTTCTTCGCTGCACATCTCGCATTTTCCTCCTTCACCATTATCAACGCAATTCATACCATAACAATCCTCCGAATTACCGCAATCAGAAACTGTTGGCCAGGAATCACATGCGGAAATAATTAATAATTTATCTCTTGGAACACTTTCAATAGTTCCATATTCTTCCAATACACTGGCCTTCGCAATAATATATTCTATATCTATTGCATCATCAGGCATATTATCAAAAAGATGTAACTGGGACTGCGCATATTTACCCTGTACGTTTATTGAATATCCTGTTGAACAACATAGAACGCAATCTTCTTTATCCACATACCAAGGTGCGCTTGACCTGCACCTGTCCTCGCAGAACCCAATTCTATTATCTTCATTCCAGGTATCTTTTACTTTCCCCACTCTAACAAAGAAATTTAATTTTTCCAGTCCTCCAGGGAATGTCCAATAATGTTTATGAGCTTCTCTTGGTCTGCATAGTTTAGCTGATAAATTGCTCTCATTAACAATCATCTCAGGAATCTTTGTATTAAATTCACAAACACTGATTGAACGTTTTGTCCAATCTATATTATATTTTCCTAAATTTGAAGGAAGAATTGAAAGAACCCTTGTGGTCTCATCCCAACCCCATTTAAAACCGCACTCAGCATGAACTTCAGTTGTTACCACCCAATTACCAATATCATCTTCTACATCTTTAAGCCAATTCCATATAGTTCCAATAAAAGGTATTTTTCCAATTGCTTCATCTATCCATGAAGTTAAATCACCAACATAAGGTATTCTTAATATATATTCTCCTGAAAGAAAATCCATAAGATTTCTTTTAGTCTTTACTTCATTAGAACCTCCATACACAAGACAACCATCGGGATAACCTCCCAATTCATAAAAAGACTCAGATTTATTTTTAACTCCAACTTCATAAATCCCAGCTCTTAATTTTGTCGCTAAGTTGGTTGTTAATCCCGCAACCATAGTTCCAATCTCAACATCAGATTTATCAGACATGAATGTTGTCAAAGAACATATTGAATGAATCCTATTTCGCGGCATAATCCCCTGTTCGCCTTTAAAAGTCTTTATATTTCCCTCTTCAACAATAACTGTTTCAAGATTGGTGCCTTTTATTTTTTCAAAATCTTTCTCAGACATATATGCTTCCCCGCATGATTTGTAAACTGACTTGCTTTCAGGCGGAACATATAAAGAATAAACGTCCCCATCGCTGTCAGCTATATGAATAAAAAAATCAGAATTGGGTGTGAAATAATCATTCACATTTTCAAAAATAGAATCCGCTGTTTCTGTTGAATTAACACTCCAGGTCTTAAGAAATGTTTTATTAAATACATTTGGATAAACCGTCGCCTTATCCCACAAAGAAAACATATACGCAAAATCACAGGTTGTTGCTTTCTCAGGAATCTCTGTTGGAATCGTCTGAAAATTAAACCAAAACATTGCCATTGTAGCCATAATACCAACAAATATTGCCAATATCACTACATATCCAATTACATTCGAAGCCAAAGTTATTAATCCTTTCATTTTCCAACAGTCACCAATTTTGAAATATATATAACCCCTTCATCCATTTTTTTGAAACAAACAAAAAAAACCTGATCTCCTGAACCGCAGGAAGTAACATAAGGCTCATCCCCAACCATTTCCCAAGCCTCTGAATCCTCATTATAACTGTATAATTCCATATTACCAATTAGAGAATCTGATAGATACTCTTTCTCATCAAAATAATCATTTGCGGGACCCCAGATTCCAATATAATTGCTATGAATACTTACTTTATTGCAGTTTTTTAGACTTGCGCATGTATAAGTTTCTACTGGAGCAATCTGCATCAAAAGCAGGATATTTTTTATCTGATAAACAGTATTCACTTTTAACTCGCTCATTCTTTCTGTTGCAAGAGAAAATCCCATTTGCTGCCATAAACCAAGAACCATAACCGCAAACATAAGACCAAAAATAAAGAAGAAATATTCCACCTCGATACCCTTTAACTTCTTTTTATTTCTGATATGCATAATTATACTTCTATTATGATAATTATAATAATCCCGGATTACTTGGTTCTTTAATGAAATTATATATTTTAATATCAAAACTATAATTATATATAATCACATTAAATTATGGTATCCCCGATAGCAGGTAATTTACTTTTATTCATTGGTCTGATAATATTTGTAATAGGGTTTATGATTTATATGAACGATTATCTTGGGGTAATTAACCTTGACTTCTCAGGTATTCCAATTTTTGGAGGGTTGCAAGAAAATATTTTTGGCAAGTAAAAATTTCCGCCATGTGAGTTCAGGGATGAATAGTTTGCTTTTATGGCACTCAGATTTTCAAACTTATGTTAATACCCTCCTCCGCCAAACCAGATATTTCTTGCTTCTTCAACCTCGGTTTTATTCACATCATTTGAATCAGCTTTCCATCTTGCGATGAAGGACATTAATTCTGGCATATCAATTAAATTATCGTTATTGGTGTCTGCTTTGTGATATTCATCACTTTGATTTCCATAATTGCAGATTTCCTGTGGGCAGGGATTGCCAAGATATTCCCGGATGTAAGAAGTTAATGTAACGGTTCCATTGATTGGATTTCCTGATGTTGAATTTGTATAATTTACATAGAACTTTGTGTAATTGGCGTAAACAGTATAAGAATCAGAACTATCCCAAATAATTAAATTAATGTCCCTAGAACTTGTTGAACTCTAGGCTGATGCAATTCCTGAAACAACAAATAGAGATAACAGGAAAATCAATAACCCAGTAAAACCAACTCTTGTCATCATCGCCCCCCGATTTAAATTTAATAAATATAATTTTGAGATTGGCATAATTATCATTCTATTTGTATAATATCAAAAATTCACCAACCACCCAATAAATTCAACATCTTTTCAGTAGCTTTTATTGCTGCCATAACTTGGTCTGAAGCAACACCTGAAGTGCAAAAAAGGTTTTTATTTCTCCAGGTTATTTTTGTCTCCACCAGAGCATCTGTCTTTCCTCCGGGAGGAATTATTACTTCATAATCCTCCAACTTAGGCAAGTCCAAATTTAATCTATCAACCAGAATTTTCTTAAGAGCATTCATAAAAGCATCATAACACCCATCTCCCGCAGAACTCTCGGAATATTCTTTGCCTTTGTATTTTATTGTAACTGTTGCATTGGGAACTAATTTAAACCCGCATGAAACAACAACATCAATTATCTCCATTGTCTTTTTCTTAGGAGAATCTAAAACATCAGATATTAAAAAGGGCAAATCAGCGTATGTAATTGCCTGTTTTTTATCACCCAACTCATTTATTTTCCTGAGAACTTTCTCTTTTTCTTCCTTTGACAACTCCAGACCTAATTTCTTAAGGTTTTGTTCAAGACTTGCTTTGCCGCTCAATTTTCCCAGAGCATATTCCCTCTCCCGACCAAATCTTTCAGGAATTAATTTGGAAACATAGAGATTTCCTTTCTTGTCCCCATCAGCGTGAACCCCCGCAGTCTGGGTAAATACATTTTCACCTATCACTGGTTTATTTGCGGGAATTCTTATGCCTGAAAACCTTTCAACCAATTTGCTTATTCCATATAAATAACTTTCTTCAACACCAGTCTCAAATTTAGTTTTATCATTTATAACAACAACCAATTCAGCAAGATTGGTATTCCCTGCCCTCTCACCAAGACCATTTATTGTCGCATGCAATCCCATTGCTCCGGACTCCACTGCGTTTATTGAATTCGCAGTAGCAAACCCATAATCATTGTGCGCGTGGAAATCAAAATGAATTTCAGGGAATTTTTCAACCATTATTTTAACATATTTTTTGGTTTCATCAGGAGACAAAATTCCCAGGGTGTCAGCGAGCATGATTCTTTTTGCGCCTAATCTGTCAAGAGCTTTTGTTATCTCAAACACATAATCCAGGGATTCTTTCATTCCCCTGCTCCAGTCCTCAAGATAAACATTTAATTTGATATTTCTTTTCCCTGCCTCTGAGAACACTTCTGAAATATCTTTTATGTGAAATTCAGGGGTCTTTCTTATCTGATTGGTAAGTTGATTTAAAGAACCTTTCACAAGCAAATTCATAACTTTTCCTCCTGTCCGGTTAACCCAATCAACAGATTTATTCCCGTCCACAAACCCAAGAATTTCCACCTTATCCAAAAAATCATTCTCTTTCGCATATTTAAATATTTCCTCAGCTGCCCTGAAATCTCCCTCTGAAGTTCTTGCTGAACAAATCTCAATCCTGTCAACTTTCAGGTTATTTAATAGCATTTTGAAAATACTTAGTTTCTCCTCTGAAGTAAAAGAAAGTCCTCTCATCTGCTCCCCGTCTCTCAGAGTGGTATCAAGAAATTCTATTTTAGCCATCAATAATTATGATTTATTCAAAATAATACAAACTATCAAATATAATAATTATTTTCAACACTAAATTATGACCTATGACTTAATAATTATCGGGGCAGGACCCGCAGGACTTACCGCTGCAATTTACGCGGCAAGATACAAAATGAAAGTTCTTGTAATTGGAGAACATCTGGGGGGGATGGCTTCAGAAGCTCATGAAATCTGCAATTTCCCGACTTACAAAAAAATAACCGGCGACGAATTCATGCAAAAAATAAACGAACAGGTTAAAAATCTTGGGGTTGAAATTATTCCTGATTCTGTTATCGGTATTGAAAAAATTGATTCCATATATAACCTAAAAACAAACCTGAAAGAATATTCCGCAAAGAAAATTATACTTGCAATGGGATCAGAAAAAAGAAAACTTAAACTGGAGAATGAAAGTAAATTTATCGGGAAAGGCGTTAGCTACTGCGCTACCTGCGATGCCCCGTTTTTCAGAGAGAAAATTGTTGGTGTTGTTGGTGGAAGCAATTCAGCATTAACCGCAGCCCTGCTTATTTCTAAATTTGCGGATAAAGTCTATATAATTTACAGGCAGGATAATTTTTTCAGGGCGGAAAAAATGTGGGTTGAAGAAATTGAAAACAATGACAAAATAAAAATAATCTTTAACTCAAATGTTGCTGAACTGAAAGGCGACAATGTTCTTGAAGGTGTTAAACTGGATAATGGACAGGAGTTAAAATTAGATGGATTATTTATAGAAATCGGGTCAATACCGAGCGTTAAAATTGCAGAGAGTCTTGGGATAAATCTTGATGGAAATCACATAAAAACAGATAAAGAACAGAAGACAAATGTGAGCGGTATTTTTGCGGCTGGAGATATTACAAACAATCCTCTGAAACAGATAATCACAGCCTGCTCAGAAGGAGCAATTGCGACAAATTCTGCTCATCTTGAACTTAATTCAGAAAAAAATTCTTGAACTATTTATATAAATACTTAGATTATGGTGGATGAAAGAAAAGGTGTTGGTTTTGGAGGACCTGCCAGTTCTTGCATATGTCCAAAATGCGGATACAAAGAACAAAAACTGAGAGGTATCAGATGCATGGATAAAAAATGTCCAAAATGCGGAACTATTATGGTGAGGGGCGAATAACAACAAGGTTGTAGGTGAATTAAATGACACAAATTACAGAAAGATATTCTAAGAGAATTCCTGAAGAAGAGAAATATAAAACAGCAATATTTGAAAGAAACTGTGAGGTGGATATTGCTGATTATTCCACAACAACAGAAGCAAACTTTTATAAACCTAAATCAACTCTCTTTGGTTTTTTCTTCTCAGGAATTTTGAAACTCATTTGTTTTTCTATTGGTCTCTTAGGGAGTTCAAATCTTTCAATATTGTATTTTTTCCTGACAAGTTCAACTATCCGGTAAATTCTTCCAGAATACTCTTTCGGAACAGAGGCCTTTTTGTAAAGAGTCAAATATCTGGAATATAATCTTGGAGACTCTTTTTTTATCAAAAACAAAACGCCCTCTTTACAGGAAGATCTTAATTCAAGAACCCCGGGAATCAAATCCTTTGCGCCTGCATCCCTCACTGCTTTTATTGTCTGGTTTATACTTCCAACACTGTCGGTCAGATAAGGAAATAATGGCATAAATAATACACCAACATTCACTCCTGCATCAGACAACTGCCTTATTGCATCTAAACGTTCACTTGCTGAAGAAGCTCTTGGCTCAATCATTTTACAGATATTTTCATCAAGAGTTGTCAGAGTAATATTTACCATCAGGTTGCTGGTTTTTGCCATCTCCGAAAGCAGGTCAATATCACGCAAAATAAGGTTTGATTTTGTGCCAACAAACAAAGGGGTTCTGTGCTTTGCAAAAACCTTCAAAATCTGTCTCGTAATTTCAAACTTCTTTTCTGCGGGCTGATATGGGTCGCACACTGAACCCAAATCAACAGATTCATTTTTCCATGTTTTCCTTGATAACTCTTTTTCAAGAACTTCCGCAGCATTCATCTTTACAAGAATTTTATTGTTAAACTCCGCATCTTTGTTATAACCCAAATATTCATGAGTGTATCTTGCAAAACAATAGGGGCAAGAATGTTCGCATCCCCTGTAAGGATTTGCTCCCCAATTGAATGGGAGAAATTTATTGCTTATTCTGTGCAGGAATGATTTGCACTCAATTTGCTGGTAGTTTGGCTGCATCATTATTATATTTTGAATAATAATTCTGATTTAAACCATATCTATTTTAATATTTCCAAATACCCTAATATTTAAATACTTAATTATGGCATTTATAAGAACTACTCTGTTATTGAGTTTGTTAACCGGAATATTCCTTGGAGCAGGGTTTCTGATTGCTGGGGCTGAAGGAGCAATAATTGCTCTGGTATTCGCGGTATTTATGAATTTCTTTTCCTATTGGTACAGCGATAAAATAGTCCTGAAAATGCACAAAGCAATACCTCTCAAAAATGCTGAACTTGAAGAAACAGTTCATAAACTTGCAAAAAAAGCCAAGATTGCAAACCCAAAATTATATTTAATGAAAAACGGGGTTCCAAATGCTTTTGCAACAGGAAGAAATGACAAACACGCCGCAGTTGTTGTGTCAACCGGACTTTTAAATAATTTAGACAAAGAAGAAATTGAAGGAGTTCTTGCCCATGAATTATCCCACATAAAAAATCATGATATTTTAATTTCATCTATGGCAGCCACAATAGGCGGGGCAATTTCATTTCTCGCAAATATGGCTTGGTGGAATATGTTCCTTGGAGGAGATCAAGACAACAATATATTAATGAGTCTTCCAATGTTAATTTTAGCTCCAATCAGTGCAACAATAGTTCAGTTGTCAATTTCTAGAACCCGAGAATACGGGGCTGATAATTCTGCGGGAGTTCTTACAAAAAACCCAAAAGGTCTCGCAAATGCTCTTAGAAAACTGGAAAACTTCGCAAGCGCAAATCCAGTAAAGGGTAACGCGGCAACAGCTCACTTGTTTATAATTAATCCTTTCAAAACAGATGCAATGTCAAAATTATTCTCAACACATCCGTCAACAAAAGAAAGGATTCAGAAACTTGAGGAATTGGAGAAGAAATTAAATCTTTAACACCAGTCAGTTATGACTGATCAGAGGATTGAGAGATTTTAGTAAAATTAAAAGACAGACTAAAGAAAAAAATGATGAATGATTTAAAAAATATTGCGAATGCAAAAAATCCTCAAAAAACCAACCCAAAATCTAAGAAAACAATTAGAAAAAGATTCAAATCTATAGCTTCTTAACAACAACATGCCTTTTTGTCTTTGAAACAGGTCTGCACTCAGCAACCAGCACCTGGTCTCCTTTTTTCAGTTTAATGCATTTTGGCTTGTGAACGCTGTACCTCTTTTTCCTTCGCTCATATCTCTCGTATTTCTTTATAAATCTAAGGTATTTTCTCTCAATTACAGCTGTATTCTGGGGGGCTGTTGAAACAACAGTTCCTGTAATAGTTTTACCTCTTATCTTTAAACTCCCGTGAAAAGGACAATCCTCACTCCCGCACTTTTCTTCCGGATATTCAACATCAATACCTATGCTCCTCATAACAATAAAAGAAAAATAATTAATCTATTACTTTAATCACTTTTCCTTCGGTTAATGCCTCCCATGGAAACGACCATTTATCCCCTAAATTCACTTTCAAAGGCATTGCCACAACTTTCCCATAAGAATCAATTTCTACTACAAATTCCCTGCTACATTCTGTATTTCCACATACATGAAAATTTTTGTTATTTTTCCTTACATTAAATTTCTTATCTTTTCTATACTCCATCTCAAGAGCTCCCTGATGAAGGGTATTACAAAAAGGACAATTTGCTTCATACTTAACCATGACCATAATATATATTAAAGAGTATAAATGGACAATATAATCCTCTTAGAATAGAAACATAACAAATATGAAAGTTATTGTGTATAAAATAGTCATATGCTTAAGCCCAGCAACAAAAGAATCCTCAATCATTTTACCTAAGGTAAGTCCAAGAAATATTGATTCTATAAACACCAAATGAATGAATACCTCTTTATACTGAATAACCTCAACAATATCAAAATATGGTATGAAGAAATTAAAAATAATCAAAATAATCCCCAGAAATACAAAAAATACAAAGTAAAGAGAAATCAACTGAGGGAATAATTCAGTTTTCCTTTCTCTCTCAAGTCTTTTTGTCAGAGCAATATAATCATATATTTCCCCCATATTCTTACCAATATCCTGACTGAACTGCGACACTTTATCCATTAAAATTACCATCCTATCAATAAAACTATTATTCACTTTTTTTCCAAAATGTTTAATAGCATGATTAAATGGAACACCCCATTCAATCTGCAAACACATGTTTTTTATCATTGGAGTAAGACACCCATAGTTTATATTTTTACTTTTTTTCACTGCATCAACAAGAGACATTCCAGTTGAGGTATTGTTATAAACTTCCTGTATAAAAATTGGAAAATAATCACAAATCTCTTTGTTCTTTGAATACTTCGTATATATAAAATAAACCGGAATCATAAACCCTATAAAAACAGCAAACTCAACTATCATACTTTTACAAGGTTCAAAAATAGAATAAAAGTTATCCCAACAACAGGAACAACCGCATAAGTGATTAATTTTATCAAAAACAATATTTCATAAGACATAAAAGTTGGTTCAATTAATGAAAAAGTGGTGAGAACAATTATGATCACAAGTGGCGCAATTAAAAGAGCAATTATAAAAATATCCGCTAGAAAACCCATCAAAGAAGTGTATTTCCGTTGCTTGCCTTCATAAATTTCAAGTTCTTTTTTAGTCTCTTCATTTAAATATAAACTTATATTCCCTCCTGAAAGGATTGTAGACACAAAACCAAGGAGAAAAACCTTAAAACTCTTTGATGGAGTTCTTAAAGCAATACTTCGCATACTTGAAATAACATCTTCCCCGACCTGATAGATATTCTTATAAATTCTCTCGCACTCTTTTGAAAATTCTCCAAATTCTTTTGCTTCAGCAACATATTTAAACATTCTTGTTATTGGCACCCCGCTCTTTGAAGTTATATTCATATAAGCAATACCCAAAGGCATATTTCTCTCAAGACTATCCAATTGTAGCTTATACTTATAAAACGGATAAATATAAAAAATCGTGGCAATCAAAAAAGTAATTGTTGTGGTGATAATAACTGAACTCAAAACTGAGAATAAAAAATCAAATCCCCAGAAAACCGAAAACAACAACAAAAAATAAATAGAAAAAACGCTTAGACTTAAGAAACAATAAAAAAATAACTGACCAACATATTTTTCATAGATAATTGGATAATTGGATTTCTTAATTAATTTTTCAAGAGGCTTCAGATATTTTCCAAAATATTTTATGCCAATTCTCTGGAACAAATAAATTAAGTCCTGATACATAATTAAAGATATTTTATAAGTTATGGTTTTCTTCAAGGCTATGGGTAATATAAAACACGAAGAAACCAGAAAAATGATTAAAATCGGAATTATGATTGCCCTATTATTCATATTATTCTGCATAGTGCTGTTAATCTTAGCTAAAATTTACCTGCCTGAAGGTATTTTATCGAATATTGATTTATCCGGGTTTCTGGATTATGGATACTTTGGACTATTTGTAATAACTTTTTTTGGAGGAACTTTCTTTCCTGCAGGAAGTCCCGCGGTGGTTGCTGCTGCAGGAGTAATTGGAATGAATAAAACTACCGTGGCTTTTGTTTCCGCCGCAGGTTACACTTTGGGAACCCTGGTAAACTATGCGTTTGCATACTGGTTTGGAATTCATTATGTTCAGAAAAAAATGGGAAAAGAAGTTTATAAAGAAGTTGTCGAGTGGTGGAATGGATGGGGTACGGTTCTCTTGATTACTTTTGCCCTAATCCCTATATTGCCTTTCAGTTACCTTGCATTATTATGCGGGTTATTCAGATATAATATTGCTTATTTTATACTGATTAATTTTGGTTCTAACTTGCTGAATTCCTATATTTTTGTGTATCTTGGGAGTTCTGTCGCAGGTTGGATTGGGTTGTTCTAATTAGCCAATTATATATTTAGAGTGCAGACCTCAAAATCTATCGGATTAAAAAGGAAAATCGCTGAAATATCCCGCTCCCTTGGAATCCAGAAGCAGCATAGATTGACTGCTATAAAAACCATGAAACGCAAACTACCTTAAAAATTAAGTACTCTCTATGAGAACCCCATATTCCTTCCAAATCATTACCGCAAGTTATCTAAAAATTCCTTTATTATTTTTATTTGTAAATTCTCTCAACCAAAACTGAACCGCAGGCATTTCTGATAAGATTGCATTTTTCAAAATCACTTCTTTTTTTAAATTCTGGGCTTCCTTGTTCCCAGGTTTTTATCATCCCTTTTATTCCAGAAGTCATGCAATTGCAAACAAGATAATTTACCAGTTCCAAATCTTTCTCAGAAATATCTAGTTTGGTCCAAGGATTTGTTGAATTATTTTCAGTGCAAGTTGAAAACCAGTTTGCGCATTCTCGTTCAAGTTCATCATAAGCAAAAACTGTTTGTATCTCATTCAAAAAGGTTTCGTAAGTTTTAATATATTTCCCTGAAACTAGATCCATAAGTTCTCCTCCGCCCCACACAAGAGGATTCCCTAATTTTTCATAAGTTCCATCTTTACCTGCAAAATTTTTGAATAAACCTAAACTGGCAACTATCATAAAAAGTAATATTACAACAAGAATTGTTACTAACACAGGCGCCTTTCCTTCATCTCCTTTCATTATTTGCACATAAGCTGCGAAGAGCCAATATTCTTGCATTCCTGTTTACAACCGGACACTGTAACGCAATTAAATCCTTTTTGAATATCCTCGGGAATTGGTTCCTCGCAATCCCACATATCACAGGAAGTCCTTAAAGTAGCATTTCCTTTGAAGGGTTCTACAAATCCAATTTGAGTTCCCATAATAAAAAAAGCCACAACACCCAAACAGATTGCCAAAAGTATAATCTCCAACAAATATTTATTTTCCAAACCTTTGTATAATTTAACCATAATCTAAGATATTATTGGTATATATATTGATAACATACTTGCAAGGGACGCTGTAAGTGAATCCACAAGTGGCATAAAACCCCCAGTAACTAAAAGCATAAATACCGTTAAAATTACTAAGAACATTAACACCCAGACAATTGGCTTAACAGGAATATCTCCTTCCATAATTAATATAACTCCTTTATTTCTTCAAGCATTGAATTTAATTCAAAAGATTTATTGTAATTAATCTCTGAAGAGCATATCTTATTCCAGTCCCCGCCGCAAGGATAAGACCAGCTATTCCATGAAGAAGTATCGCCTCTCCAATCAATAAGATAAACTAAATTTGAAAAAACTTCTTCATAAACATCTCTCCACATATAAGGAATATCCGCGGGAAGAGCATTTTTAAGGAGATTGGTATAAGTGTCCCAGCCAAGTTCAAATTCTTCATCTTTTCTAATTGCACCTGTAATTAAAGTTACCAGACTGGAAGTATCACCGGTATCAAAAAAAGAAGCAGTTCCTTTTGTTGGTTCAGAAATATCCCTGAACAATTGCTTTAAACCAGATTCTATGTCCTCATCTCCACTTTTTCCCCATAATCCAAAAATTGTTACTTTATTTGCATTTGCCACCTCAACCGCATATTTAACAGATTCTCTATCAGCGGTAGTCTCCCAAGGATCTCCTCCAGAAGGTCCCTCATCCCCAACAACAAATAAAACTTTAGATAAACTATTATCGTTCCATTGATGATTTTTGATTGCCCATACTGCGCCATTCCCCCAACTCTCAGAACTAACTGGAATTTCTTCATCTGCGCAATAATTAATCTTATTACAAGTTTTCTTTCCTAACCCATAAATGGTTATTTTGACTTTATAATCTTCTTTCTCAACCTCAGCAACAATATCATTTATAATATTGCACAAACCCGACCATTCATTTGAGCCACCCTGGCACATGCTTCCGCTTGTATCAATAACAAAAACCAAATCAACATTCTTACCAAATTCAACATATTCCGGTTTATCATAAATTCTTGAAGCCCATTCACATCCATTAACGCATCTATTAGCTTTTTCTGTGTCTTTATAAAAACCATCTCTTGAAATACAAAAGTTCCGGCAAAGAATAAAAGTATTTTCTGTTTCTCTTTGGGTTGTTGCTGAACATTCACAGGAATTTTCACATTTTTTTCTTGCTCTAATTCCATAATTCCAAATCTCCTGTCCAGATGCAGAAGAAAGTGCAAGATTTTTTACTGATAAGGTCTCATCTTGAAAATTACATAATAATTTTATACCCGATAATAAAAGACAATCCGCATTTATAGAATTACAGGATTTGGCTTCTTCGCAAACACCCTCCCAGCAATTGTAATAACAATTGAAATGATTTGGATTGTAACAGCTATCTCCTGGGTGCTGTTCTCTTGTTGTTATTGTTGAAACAACCCAGACAGGACCCCTATAATTTCCGCCAGTCCACTCCAAATCACCTATCTTAAAATTGGTGTACTCTGAGGAATTTAACTGAAAAACTGATTTTTCAAAATAAATAAAATTCTCACATCCCTTTTTCACATCGCCCAATAAATCTTCGCAGAAATTATTTATTAAATCATATTCTTCAATTGCAACGCAATCAGCGCAACTGCATTCAATAGAACAATCCTCAGCATCGCCGGTTCTCACATAACATTTTTTGTAACAGTCTCTTTCTTCTCCAATCCCGCATCCAATCCCGCACTCTGAAGAAACACCCTCAAAATCCCTGCTACTGCAATAATTCTCGCATATTGTCAAAGTATCTTCATTATAATATTTTTCATCTGTATAACAATCGCAGTTCATTCTGCAGTCAATTTTTGGGTTAACCGCTCTACAGGATTGATATTTTGTCCATTTAGCTCCCCAATAACAACTTCGTTCTATCCCACCAATTTCTGAAATCCTATTTGCATCTTCGCTTATAGTTCCTTTATAAAGCGCAGCAGTAACTTTCTCAACCGTTCTGTTCCCTCTTAATTTCACTCCCCCATAAACCGAAAGTTTTGGTTCTTCCCCAGGCATTACAACAAAAACAGAAGGCTGGTTTTTCAAACCCGCAAATTCCTGTTTATCCAAATCCTCACCTATTGCTCTCACAGGCTCGTATTCTGTTCCAAAATCAAGACTCCTCTTCATCTGAAACATGCCATCTTCGCCCCATCCAGGGAAATCATCTTTCATGCAAAGGCATCCTTTCCTGTCAGAATCATTGCAGTAACCATTTAATTTAATCCCATTTTTCAGATTATCTTTTATGAAGGTATTCCAAAAACCCGGATCTATATAAATATTATCACCTATCTCCAGATAAGCATTTCTCAAATCATTATCATTAAAAACACCTGTATATACAGCCTCCGCATTCGAATCAGGAGGTATAAAACAACCAATTGGAATTCGGTCAGATAAAATTATATCTATTCTTTCCCTCACATCATCATAAATTGGCATATCCATAGAGTGCTCCAGAATTACATTCCAAAAAGAGATGCCAACAACTAAAGTTATGGCAACACAAACAATGGAAACCAGAATCAAAAAAGAACTTCTATTCATGATATTGATGGGTTTAACAAAGCCCCTCTAGTGAAATTAATAATTATAGAAGCAATATTATATAAAAAATCAGCATTTAATTTCCCGGAAATTAATAAAAATATAAGAACTGCAGTCATTGCAATAAATAAAATCCCTATTATCTGATTTGTAGAAATGTTATCCATAATTTACTTAGTTAATGTAATAATAGTAAATTAATCAAAATTATAAGATATTGTTATTCCTCCTATATTAATATCTTTGAAAAAAACCGCATCTTCATTATTTTTTATAGCTTTAATTGTTTTATCAATTATGCTGACTGCGCATACCCATGCAGCTTCTTTGTAATTTTTATAATCAAATTCCGGAGTTCTTGCTATATAAACATCCCAACCCTCTTTCGGAATCCATAATGGTCCAAGATAAAAAGGAATATTATCCACTTTTTTTGCAAAATTTGAATAAGGAATTATTCCTCTCAGGTAAGTTGGTTTTGGAGAAACAGGCAACTCAGTCCCGTCCAGTCTGCAAAAAGCATAAGGATTGTAAAGATGATATTCATTATTTTCTTCCATACAAAACCATGTAGACCTTCTATCTGGATTAGTTGAATCCGGATCTAAATCCAGGTATTCCAACTGAATAAATTTAGATACTGACCTGCATTGATCCCAATTAATATCTCTTCCTTCAAAATCTTTAACGTCCCTATATAAATTTGATACATCAATTCCATCCGGAACTTTTGCCCTACACGGATAAATTAAAATATCATTTACAGATGTCGCTCCGGAATTATCTTTAAATAGATTTTCCTGCAAAGTCTTGAAATCATAAATAGATTTCCTATCCCCAAGCACATCCAGATAATAAACAATCTGGAAATATGTAGAATCTATTTTCTCAGTCTCCCACACTTTCACTCCATCATTGGCTGTAATATAAACTTCAAGAACTGTTTCAATATTAACAAAACTTGGGCAACATTCATCAACCACACTAAAAACAAATGAACATTCATATTTTCCTGAAACCTCCTTGCAGACTTTATTTCCATAGGGATCATCCATATTAATTAAATCAGTTATGCTTAATGAATTTTCGTCCACACCTAGAGTCTTCAGATAATTATTCTTTTCAGAATATCTATCCGCAATATATTTCACGCTTAGATTTACATTATCTGGAGATTCATCAAAACGATAATTTTTTGAGCCATAATATTTCTTTAATTCATTAAGGTCTATTGTCAAAGTTAAATCAACCTTTCCGAAAGATTCTTCTGTATTAAGATGACAAATATCAGAATCGCACACTACAGGAGACTCTGGGGATCCACCAAAATTATCAGTTAACAAAGGATAAAATGCAATTACAGGGGAGATTGGTTTTCTGATATCAAAGGTAATTCTGGCTGGTATGGAAACGGGAATAATACCTGGAAAAAACAAAATATTTGTAAGAAGAGGAAGGTAATCAAAATTATCCGGATTGGGGATGCCAATATATTCTTTGATATAAACATTATTTGTTGGGAAAACAAAGTCCCTTGAATTCCTGTTGGTTTCATCATAAATTTTACTAAAATCCAACGTGGTATCACCGTCCACAATCAACCCTTCCCCAAACCATACAACTGGAGGAAGAACAAAAGTCTTTGTGTCCGCAGACTCCAAAGACATCCAAACGCCTCTTGGCATAGCCATATAAGTATCATGACTCTCGCCTGAAAAAAGAGTTCCTGTTAACAAAAAAAATATGCCTAAAGATATTATTGCCATCACCAATATTGCTATATACTCTGCAGTCAATCCTTTCATCATAGACCAGGCACAGCATTAAGAAACATTGTAAAAATAGCAATGATTATTGCCGCCACCGCAAATAAAGCAATCAGACTCACAACCATATTAATAGACATTCCTTTCATGCTGGAAAAAGCTTTGAGCCAATTGAAATTACCAATAAAATAAACAAAAAACCAGCCATCAGATAAAATATAAGCATAAAATTTCCTCTCATGATGGTATTAATCCGGGCAATATTTTAAGCATATTTAAGCCATATTCTGAACTCCACATGGCAATACCCACAAAAACCGCAATCACAATAAGAACCACTACAACCCAAAATAATATGTCTGTGGTTATTCCTTTTTTCATAATATTTATATATGAGTATAATAAACAGGAAGAAACAGCACATCGAAATATGCCTGAAAGAAGAAATCGAGGAAAAGAGCTATTTTGATGATATTGTTCTTATATATAATGCATTGCCCGACATAAACTTTGATGAAATAGACACAAAAGTCGAATTTCTCGGGAAAGAACTGAATTTACCCCTTATAATTTCGTCCATAACCGGAGGAACCGAAGAAGCAAAAGAAATAAATAAGGTTCTTGCAAAAGTGGCTGAAAACAAAAAAATTGGTTTTGCGGTGGGTTCGCAGAGAGCGATGATTGAAAATAAAGAATTGATCGAGACTTTTTTTGTAAGAGATGTCGCTCCTTCAACACTTGTTCTCGGAAATATTGGAATCCCAAACTTAAATGAATTGAGTTCTGAAGAAATAAAAAACGCCCTGAAAGAAATCGGAGCGGACGGATTATTTATCCATTTAAATCCCGCACAGGAAATTGCGCAAAAAGAAGGTGATGTAAACTTTAAAAATTCTGCTGAGTTATTAAAAAAACTGGTATCTGAACTGGACTTCCCAATAATTGCAAAAGAAGTTGGTCAGGGAATCAGCAAAGAAGTTGGAGAAACTCTTAAAAATTGCGGAATAAAAATAATTGATGTTGCGGGGGTTGGGGGGACCAACTGGATAAAAGTTGAAACCTTTAGGGGGGGTAGTATCCCAGATAGTTTACTTAACTTTGGAATCCCAACAACATGTTCTTTATTGGAATTAAAAAATATTGGGGTTGACTTAATCTCAAGCGGGGGGATAAGAAATGGATTGGATATTGCAAAATCAATTGCGGTTGGAGCAAAGATTTGCGGGATTGCTTTGCCATTTTTGAAAGCTTATGAAAATGGGGGTGAAAAAGGAATTATAGATTATATTGATAAAATAGAAAATGAATTAAAAACAGTGATGTTTTTAGTTGGAGCAAAGAATATTAAAGAACTAAGAAATAAAAAATATATTTTAAAAGGATTTACGAGAGAATGGAATGAACAGATTTAAAGATATTTATAAATAACCAAATCAATTTTAATTAATTGGTTTATATAATATCTAAAATCCGCAGTCTTTACTTTAATTATCCCTAATTTTAAAAACAAAAATTGAGGATTTGAAATAGGTACAAGGAATAAAGCATTTATTTGGTGCTTAGGAATTAGTGAGAATGGGCTGAATACCTCGCCGAAGCTTGGTACTTACACCCTTCTTCTATCAAGCTCATCTTCTATGAGCACCT
>QMZS01000010.1 GCA_003663295.1 Candidatus Aenigmatarchaeota archaeon
GTGGTGATTGTTGACGCAACTATGCAGGAGAAGAATGCGGAAATAGTGGAGAAAGATTTGGAGATTGGGGAGACAATGCAAATTTTTGATAACCTTTTCTGGAATTTATATAAAGAAAAATATTTTGTTGATTTTGAGGATCCTTATTATCTGGCATGGAATAATGAGGTTTATACAATAGTTCCTGCAATTTCATATGAGTACAGATTTTATTATGGGTTGATATATGCATTGCCGAACTTTGAGGGTATTTTTGTTGTTTCTTCTGACGGGACTATAGAATTCTTTGACCCTTCACAGGCGCAGGAAAATGAATTGTTAAAAAATAACAGGATATTCCCTGAAGAACTTGCGAGGTTGTATGTAGAGTCTTATGCTTTTAAGGATGGTTTGATAAATTATTTTTTCATTCACGAAGATCAGGTTGATATCCAGGACCTGGATTTTAACAGGCAGCCATTCCTTTTAGATACAGAGGATGGATTGAAATGGTTTACTTCAACAGAACCTTATGGGGAAAGTCACGGGGTCTTTAAAATATTCCTTATAGATGCGAGGACCGGGGAAATAGGAAGATTGGAACTGTCCAGCGAAAACACATTAACAGGACCTGTTAAAGCAGCTGACTTTGTGAGGAAAAGCAATCCAATTGTTGACTGGACAAGATTCGGAATTGTTGAACCATTGCCCTTTAGCAGGGAAGGTAAGTTATACTGGAAAGTTGTGGTTGTTCCTTATGATTCCGCGGGAATCGCTTATCAGGCATTCATAGATGCTGAAACCAATGATGTAGTGGAACTGGAAACAAACGAGGAAATCCTTGAGTTTATAAAAGGAATCCATGTGCCTGAAAAAGAGGAAGTAGATGAAAAGGAGGTGGATTATATAGCTCAGATAAAACAGAAAATTAAAGAGCTTGAGGAATTAATTGAAAAAATTGAATTAAATATATCTTAAATAATAGTATTATGAAAACCTCAGAATCATTCCTATTGAATTTAAATCGGGGGGGGCGATGATGAGAGTTGGTTTTGTTCTGGTTATAGTCTTTCTTTTAATTCCAACACTTTCTTTTGCTGCTACTGATGTTTATTATTCTGTGGGTACCAATGCTTCTGATCTGAAAAACGGTTCTACAACAATTACAATCAGTAGCGGAGTAGCCACATTTAATGTCTCCCAACTTGACAAAATCGGAGTCGGGGATAAAATAACTTATGTTGGGAATGTTAGTTATATTTCAGGGAGGATTAATTCGAGTGCTTATAATGTTGTTACTGCCAAAGGCGCGGTTCCTTTGGATGTTTCTGATATGATTGTGTATAATATTACGCGGGCGTTTAATTCTTTGGATGATGCAGTTGATGCAGCGGATGGGGGTGTTTGCGCCAATGATTCTAATCACCTTAACATCACAAATTTAACTGAGGGAAATTATACTCCGAATATCGCGTGTTATGGGGATGGGGCTGATACAGACGCTGTGGTTGTTGATGGGTGGACTACTGGCGCAGATAATTACATCAAAATTTATACTCCTGTCAGTTCTTCTGAAGTTGGGACAACTCAAAGGCATAATGGGAAGTGGAATAGTGACAGATATAGACTTGAAGTTTCTGTTGATGCTGATGCCATTAAAGTTTTAGATTCTTATGTAATGTGTGAAGGTATTCAGATAGAATCTCCAAATTACGCATCAAGGTATGGTATTGTTATACAAGATAATGGAAACAATAATCTTAATGTTTCCCATTGCATTGTTAAAGCCAGCAATTCTTCACAAACAGATTGTGAGGGCATTAATTTTAGAGGTACCTCCAGCCGACCAAATTATGCGTATAACAACATTATCTATGGTTATGCTGGTGGAACCTGGGGTCAATGTATTGGTGTAGGTGATCAAAGTGGAAGTGATAATAATTATATTTACAGCAATACTGTAGTAAATTGTAATTATGGCATTCGCTCTAGTACGGGTGGCCAAATAATATCCAAAAACAATATTGCTTTTAATTGCACAGATGCTTATGCTGGATCATTTCATGCCGATTCAACAAACAATGCTTATTCAGAAGGAACTGACCCCGGCTTTAATGGATTGGATATATCAAATAACTTAAGTTCTGATTTATTTGTGGATTATGAGAATGACGATTTTCATCTAAAAGCAGATTCTATTTTAATTGACAATGGAACTAATTTGTTATCTAATCTCACAGATGACATAGACGGAGAGACGAGAACCGGAACATGGGATATTGGGGCTGATGAGTATAATGCATCTTACCAATATACAGTTGTGACCTTAGTGTCGCCAATCAACAACCACGGAACCACAGAATCCTCAATAACCTTCAACTGCTCAGCATCAGACAATTCAAACCTTGAAAATATCACGCTCTGGGGCGACTGGTCAGGATGGCATGCTAATGAAACTGTAAATATAAGCGGAACCAGCAATTCAACCCCATTTACAAAAACTCTTTCTGAAGGAATCTATACCTGGAACTGTATTGCTTATGACAATGACAGCAATTCTGATTGGGGTAACAGCAATAATACTTTGACAGTTGATTCAACACCACCAAATGTAACCGTTATTTCTGATTTACCTGATCCCCAAGGGTTGGGGGAAAATGTAACCATAACAGTAAATGTTACTGATAATGTTGGGATTGATACTGTTTTGGTTGGGATTACTCCTCCGGGAGGAAGTGAAACAAATTACACAATGACCAACCAAAGTTCAATTTATTCTTATAATTACTTGAATTACACTAATGGAACGTACATATACACCATCTATGCAAATGATGGTGGTGGGAACCTAAACAATTCAGAAACTGGAACATTTAACCTTTATTCTGATATTTATTTACATGTAAAGACCTTGAAGGATACTTACGGGGCCAATGAGATTGTCAATATCACAGACCCGTTTGAGTTTGATTTGAGCGGGCTTATTGTAGATGAATCAAATGTTGTTGAAGAGAATAATGATAATCTTGCTGTTGTTGAAGAAAAAGAAATTGGTGGTGTCTTAAGCACATCAAAAATATTTAGTTCAATCTCTGGTTTTTTTGAAAGTTTGTTTGACCGTGTTTTGGGTATTAATGAGATGGTTGTTAGTGATGTTTCCGGTGAGAGTGTAAATGTACCTGATGTTGATGCATCTGAGGCTATTACAAATAAAACCAATGATGCATCTGATGGTACTATTGATGCAGGTGATGTTTCTGTACAGGATACCGGGGTGCAGTGGGAAGGGGATTATTTTTATTGGGATGCAGAGACTCATCCATGTGATGGAAGCGAATTACCAAATCCTCCATTTTGGACAATGGAAGTATTACATAGAGGGCATACTACATGTGGAAATACCCCTCAAGGCAATATATATTTTGAATGGTTGGCATCAACTGATACAATATTAGCAAGTAATGCAGGAAGTGGAGCAACATCCATAACAATTGCAGATATTACTGGATGGCATACTGGTGCTGACATTAGCGTTACTATTCAATTAAATGATGGCAGTTGGCATTGGACAACTCAAAGTTCTGCTTCTGGCAGTACAGTATATCTTAATGATGCGCTTCCGGGTGCTGCAAATAGCGGAAATGCTATAAGTCAAGGATGGGGTGCACATTATACAGAAATCCATAATACTCAAAATCTTCCGATAACTTGTAATTTAGGAGATACATATTATCTTGCTTATTATATGAATTTTGAAAGAATAAATGGTTTTGATATTTGGCACGAGGGCTCTGAAGTACAGAGTGGAGACAAAGGAATTGAAATTACGGGAGATGGTATAAGATGGGTCACGAGTCGTGGACAATGGTCTAGTTATGTTACCAACGATGATCATCATTACACCGTATTTTTAGGTAATCCAAATTATCATCTTAATCCAGAACTTGAACATTGCGATGTTTATTTCCAGAATCAAAATGGTTATAGTAATATAAATCCTATTCAATTAGAATACGAAAGATGGTACAGTGTAGTGATGGCTATTAAAATGGCATCTGATCATACAGGATCAGTTACAGCGTATATAAACGGTGAAAAGGTCTTTGAGTATAATAATATTCAGACTTCTTCTGTCGACACTCCTACAATAACAGATATTAAAATGGGAGGAACAATAGCACAACCACTCTATGATGCCCCCCCTCATTACAGAAAATTCGATGCCTTAATCCTCACTGACAGCTGGCAAGATATTGTTGATGGCGGTTACCTTTCTGATCCCGAAGCTAATAACCCGCCAACCCGCACCAATCCATCCCCGACTGGAACCTTAACCGCAGGCACAACCTCCGCAAACATCTCCCTTACAACAAATGTAAACGCAACCTGCAGATACTCAAACACCTCAAACACAAATTACACAGATATGGAATTCAATTTCACAAACACTAATTCAACAAACCATTCAACTCTGGTTGCTGATCTGGAAAACAACCACACTTATATTTATTACATAAGATGCAATTCCACTGACGGGTATTACAATGAAAATGACTGGAATATTACTTTTTCTGTTGGTGATGGACATAAGGCGGATACCAACAACGACAGTATAATTGACATGCCCGAGTTAATGGCATTTATCGCAAGATGGAAAGCTGATTCAAATGATGTGAATAAATCAGAAGTAGAAGAAGCAAGAAACATTTGGTTTGGTGGCGGATATTAAATAACCGAGTAATTTATTTCCCAACCAACCCAACCTTTTTTATCTCCAACCTCCCGGAATCCCCCTCATAAATTTTCTTACTTTCAACAATTTTAATTCTCTTGCTGAAAATAGGACAATCAAGAACAAATGTTTCATATTCCCCACCTTCTCCAACAATGCTGGTTTTATATTTTTTGTTGAGTTCAATTAAATCCTCAATACATTCTTCATCAATTTCCCGTCCAAGCCATTCTTCTGTGAAACCTTCCGCAGCAACCCCGGTAATAATTATTTTGAAACCCACGTTTATTAATTTTTTCAGATATTCAACTTCGTCAATATTCCAGATTGGGCTGATTAATTCAAGGTTTAGTTTTTTTGCTATGTTTTCAACCCTGTTCCTCTGGTATTCTGATGCAACAGCCCCGACAGTAAGAGCATCAATTTTCAATTTAGAAATTATTTTCTCAAGTTCTTCAACTTCAGTTTCTTTCTCGCTGCAGCTCTCATAAAAAATCTGTTCAACACCTATAACTTCTGCCTGTATTTTTGTTAATTCAATGTTTGGGTAGTGAAACATATAACTCCATTCTTTTGGTTTTGCTGTGATTAAATATTTTAGATTCCCAGTTTCCTTTGCATGATAAGCAACAAAGGTTGAGTCCTTTCCACCTGAGAATAAACATCCAATTTCCATTCTATAAGATAATATTAAGTTTATTATGGGTCTTCTTAATTTTATTGTAGAACACAAAAAGAAGAAGTCTGGTGTTCAGTTTCCTGCGGCTAAAATCGCGAAAATGGAATCAATTAATTACGGAGTTTTCAAAGAAGAAGAAAGATTCTCCGCAACCCCGGATACAGTTTATGAAAAACTTGCAAAATTATCAGGAAACTTGTTGCATATAGAGCCTGATAAAAAAGCAAGAGAAAAAATGGAGGAATCAATAGCTTTTGCTCACCTGAAAGTTACACCCAAAGGCGTGACTTCATTTGCAATTCTAATCGGTTTATTATTTTGTCTTGGCACAATTTTTCTGCTTTTGCTTGGTTATATTGATTTTACGGTAGGTGTTATTTTATTAATGGTTTCTATGGCACTTTATTATTATTTATATACCACCCCAGGTCGTTTAAGGAAAATATATGAGTTGAAGGCGGGTTCGGAAATAATCATGTTAATATTGCATATTGTAATTTATATGCGTAATTTCCCAAATCTTGAGGGGGCATTGAAATTTGCCACCGCAAATTTAACAGGACCTTTGGCATATGATATGCAAAAAATGATATGGGATGTGGATATAGGCAGTTATAGGTCAATGGAACAGGCTTTGCTTGCTTATTCTGAAAGATGGAAAAGTTCTTTCAGGTCATTTTCAGATTCCATCAATGCAATTATTTATTCTTTGTATGCAACAGGAAACCGAAGAAGGGAACTGCTTGATGAAGCCATTGATATAATACTTACTTCTTTAAGTGAAAGGTCCAATAATTATGTAATAAATCTTGCATCGCCGGTTACTCTTATAAATGCGCTCGGTATTTTATTGCCAACTTTAACATTAACAATGCTTCCTGTAATAACTATTTTCCTTGAAGACAGTATTTCTCCAGCGCTTATTTTTGTGTTTTATGATATTGTCTTGCCAATAGTTTTGGTGTTTGCAATAAAAGAGATCCTTGATAAAAGGGTTGTTACTCTTCCTGAACCTGATATCTCTTTGCATCCTGATTTGCCCCCGGAAAATAAATTTAGGATTGGAAATTTTTTTGTATCTTCTTATTTTATTGGAGTTGTTATTTTAATGCCTTTTTTGTATTTGTGGTATGTAAATTTTAGCGCATTGTCCCTTCAAATATCTTATGTGATTACTCTTGGATTTTTCATATCTTTTGCAATAATTTTCAGGTTAAGTTCTTTCCAGAAAATTAAACTTAGAGGGGATATTGTTGAAATGGAAGATGAATTTAAGGAATTGTTGTTTGGGTTGGGTCAGGAAATCGACCGAGGGATTCCTTTAGAAGTTGCAATAGGGAAAATAATGCCAACTTTAAAGGGACATTATGCATCAACTTTATTGAAACAAATTGATGTAAATATAAAGTATAAAAATCATACTCTCGAACAGGCAGTTTTTGATGAGAAGGATGGAGCGATAATGCAGTTCCCTTCCAAATTAATTTATTCGGTTTTGAAAGCTATAGTGGACGCTTCGAATAAAGGAACAAAAATTGTTTCTGAGATAATGATTTCAATTTCAAGATACTTGAAAAATTTGCATAAAACCCAGGAGTCTATTCAGGAAAAATTTTCAGAAGTGATAGGAAGTATGCAGATGCAGGCAACGATATTATTGCCATTAATTTGCGCTATAATGAATACGCTTACTTATATGATGCTTGAAATGTTTAGCTTTTTTGGAGATGCTATGGGCGATATGCCTTCGGGGTCAGTTGGTTATGCTGCATTTTTATCAGTTATAAAAGAGGTGCCAATATCAGCTTCAACATTTCAGTTGGCTATAGGATTCTATGCTTTGGAAACCATAATTATTTTATCTTGGTTTACGAGCGGGATTCAGGTTGGTGAAGATAGGATACACAGGAATACTGTGATGTCAAGGAACTTGATAATTGGGGGTTTAGTGTATGTTCTGGTTTCTTTTATTTCACTGATGGTATTTATACCTTTCCTTGATGTAATTAAAAACGGTTTGGGAACTTAGTGGGCGATGTTATTCTGCGGTAAATTAGAAATATAAGATAATTTATGAAACTGATATTTCAGGGAGCAGAAGCAAAAATATATTTTGATGGTGAAAAAATCATAAAAGAAAGAGTTAGCAAGAATTATAGAGAGGAAGAACTTGACAAGTTTCTTAGGAAATCAAGAACAAGAAAAGAGGCAAAATTATTATCTGATGTGAAGAGAATTGGTATCAAAGTTCCTATTCTGTTTGAAACAGAGCAGTTCAGATTGGAGATGGAATTTATTGATGGAGTTAAATTGAAAAAACTTCTGGATAAAGCTAATTGCGGGAAATTCTGCAAAAAAATGGGTGAAGGTGTTTCAAAGATGCATATAATAGATATAATTCACGGGGATTTAACAACTTCAAATATAATTGTCAAAAACAACGAGCTCTATTTTATAGACTTTGGCTTAGGTGTGGAAACAAAAAATTTGGAGCAGAAGGCAGCTGATTTGCTTAATTTATACCAGAATTTCAGGTCAATCCACTATGAGCTTGACTGCTGGAAATATTTTTTGGAAGGTTATAAAAATGAAGAAACAGCTAAAATTTTGGATGTTTTTGAGAAAATGCTAAAAAGGAGGAGGTATATTTAATAATTATTTTGTTTCTTTTTAATGGATTATATTTAGGAATTGTCCTTTTTGCAACATCAATCCAGAAAAAACCCAGATTTTGAAAAATGGAGATTCTGTCAGGGTTATTTTCAGCAATCCTTGTTTAATGCCAGGAAATCTTTTAGTTATTCCAAAAAGGCATGTTGAAAAAATTTCTGATTTGAATGAAGAAGAACAGCAGGAATTGTTCAAGACGATTATAGAATTTCAAGAAAAATTTTTAGTAAATTTTTTTCTGGATGCGATATTAGAATAAATTCCAGATCTTTTCAAAAACAAGACGGATTAAAAATCAATCATCTGTATCTAAGAGAACTTTTCGATGAATTATATGAAAAATGTCAAATTTTTGAAAAGAATGTTTTTAAGAATTTGTCTCTGGAAGAATTTGATAAAATGCTCAAAATTTTTTCAGATGATTGAAAATATTTTAATATAATAACTTCCTGATTTTCTTAGTAATGCTCGAATCACATTTTGCAGATTATTGGGCTTTTGGCCTTCAGGGCAGACAATAAGCAATAAAAGGAAAAGTTAAGAATTATCCTATTTTAAGTTATTATTCTATTTTTAAAAGAAATATATTATATGGTGGAAAAAGCATGTAAAACATGCCACAGGCTCACAGAGACTAAAGAATGTCCTGCATGTAAAACAAGGGAATTAACAGAGAACTGGCAGGGTATTATAATTGTTTTTAAGTCTGAAGATAGTGAAATTGCAAAAGAATTGGGTTTTGAAGCCCCGGGAACTTATGCTATTAAGGTGTAATTTTACAGAAATAGTCTAAAAATAACTTATAATATTGAATTACAGGATATTTTTATATATAATACTTATGTAATATATTTATGTTCGGACTACAGAATTTAAGTATTTTGTTGGTAAGTCTAAAAAATAGTATGGTAATTTTTGTTCCAAATTTAATCGGAGCATTGTTGCTATTGGTGATAGGTTACGCACTTGGTAAACTGGTAGGGGCGGTGATTGAAAGGTTGTGCATTGGCATAAAAATAAATAATTACTTAAGATGCAAAGGATTTAAATTAAGTAAGTTATTTAAAATAGCTGGATCATGGTTAATCTATTTGGTATTCATCCAGTCAGCAGTAGAAACTTTGAGAATTGCATCCCTTGAATTATTCATAAACAGGATTGTAAATTTCATACCAATGGCTGTTGGAGCCGCAATAATTGTGGTAGTGGGTTATATACTAGGTGGTTTCTTTGAAGACCAGATATCACACAGCGATGGGAGATACAACAGTCTTGTGGGAAAAATAGTAAACTTTTTCACAGTGTATGTATCAATTGCTTTAGCTCTACCTGTATTGGGCGTAAACCCAGGCTTAGTAAACAATATATTATTGGTAATAATCGCAAGCGTTGGTCTTGGATTTGCTCTTGCAACAGGACTTGGTTTAAGAGAAGCTGTTGCAGAAGAAGCGGATAGATATATAAGCTCAGCAGGAAAATCCACTAAAAAGAAACGATAATTTAATTTTTATTTGTTTTTGTTATTTTATATTGATTTAATTAATGGGAGACCTGAGTATAGAAAAGATTGCAAAACTCGCAAGAATAGATTTAAATGAAGCTGAGATAAAAATGTTTTCAAAAGACCTTGAAGAAGTAAAAATCATGTTTGATGAAATTGACAAGATTGAGATCAAAGATGAACCCTGCTTCCAGCCTGTTGAAGTAAAAAATATGATGAGGGGTGATAAGGTCGAGGAAGGTTTTTCACTTGAAGAAGCGTTTTCAAATACAGAGCACAAAGAGGATAATTTTTTTAAAGGTCCAAAGGTTTAATTTGTTGAGATAACTTGAAAATTTAAATTACCCAGGACAAAAGAAAGCGCATGAATTGCTGGAATAGGAAGGAATTGTTTTGAATGAAGGAATATTTAGTCATAATAAAAATGAATCAACAAAACATTTTTTAGTTAAATCTCCAATGTATAAGATTTTAAAAGAAAAAGGTTTATCCGTAGGGACAGAAGTTGAAACCGTCAATTCGATAGCAGATGTTTTAGATGCTACAAATATGCAGGTTTATGAAATTGAAACCAAAGCAACTCCTAAAAACAGAAAAGAAATTTTAGACCAGCATGAAAATTTTTAATAAAAATTAGCATTATGGACGAGAAATACTGAAGAAAAAGAGATATTTTGTTGAGTAGTTCAATTATAAAAATGAACAAATGCTGGCAGATAGTTAAATGCGCGAAATTAGACTTTTTGGAGAGGGTTGATTAATTGATTTCATACATTCTATAATAAATAGAAATATAATTATGAAAACCTCAAAATTCTTTTCATTAAATTGGGGTATTGTATTTGCATTGGTCTTTCTCTTGTTGCCTTCGGTTTCGTTTGCTGCAACTGATGTCTACTATTCTGTGGGAACCAACACGTCTGACTTAAAAAACGGACCCACCAACATCACCATCACAAACGGAGTGGCTGTGTTTAATGTTTCGCAGGCTGATAAGGTGGGGGTTGGGGATAAAGTCACTTACGAAGGAAATATCAGTTATATTTCAGGGAGGATTAATTCGAGTGCTTATAATGTGATAACAGCAAAAGGAGAGGTTCCAGCAAATATAACTGACCAAATAGTTTATAATATCACAAGGGCGTTTAATTCCCTTGATGATGCAGTTGATGCTGCGGATGGGGGTGTTTGCGCTAATGATTCCAGTCACCTTAACACTTCTAACTTAACTGAGGGGAATTATACTTTGAATATTGCGTGTTATGGAGACGGGGCTGATACAACTGCTGTGACTGTTGATGGGTGGACTACCAGTGTTGACAATTACATCAAGATTTATACTCCTGTTAATTCTTCAGAAGTTGGAGTGAGCCAGAGGCATGATGGAAAGTGGAATGATGGGAAGTATCGGTTGGTAACATGGGCAGCAGATAATGCAGGACTTATAACTATTAATGAGGATTATGTTCGAGTAGAAGGACTGCAATTAGATAAAACTAACAGTCATAACCAGAATATAGCGGTAGTTTCTGGAGCAACTGGTGAAATTCATATAGCTCATAATATAATAAGAAGCATAGGGGGTAGAGGAATTAATCTTGGAGGTGCTAATGGTGCTGTAGTCAAAATTTGGAATAATATTTTATATGGTATTGGAATTGTTCATAATTTTGGGACAGCGGGAAATATATATATTATTTATAGTAACACACTTGCGAATAGTATCGGGATGGGTATAAGTTTAAAAGATAGTGGTGGTGATGTTTCGCTGTATCTTAAAAATAACTTAATTCAAAATGCGAGTGGATTATGTTATGATATTAGTTCTTTCGCAACTTATGTTCATAACAATAATCTTGCAGATGATACAAGTTCACCAGATAATAGTTATGATAATAAGGCAGTGGTTTTTGTAGATGGAGATAACGATGACTTTCATCTTGCTTCGACAGATGTTAATGCAATAAATGCAGGTGCTAATTTATCCTCAGATGGCAACCTTTCTTTTACAGATGATCTAGACGGCGAAATAAGAGCCGGAACCTGGGATATTGGGGCCGATGAGTATAATGTATCTTATCCGTATACTATTGTTACATTAGAGTCGCCCACTGACAACTACAGAACCATAAAATCATCAATAACTTTCAACTGTTCGGCATCAGATAATTCAAACCTTGAAAATATCACGCTTTGGGGTGACTGGTCAGGATGGCATGCAAATGAGACAAAAAACATAAGCGGAACATCAAACTCGACAACATTCACAAAGACCTTACCAGAAGGAACATATATCTGGAACTGCATCGCTTATGACAATGACAGCAATTCAGATTGGGGTGACAGTAATTGTACTTTGACAGTTGATTCAACAGCGCCAAATGTAACTTCTATTTCAGCCTTACCGAATCCACAGGGATTAGGCGAGAATGTTACCATAACAGTAAATATAACTGATAATGTTGAGGTAAACACTGTTCTGGTTGGCATTGCTCCACCAGACGGAACAGAAATAAATTACACGATGAGCAATCAAACTACAATTTACATCTATAATTATCTGAACTGGACTAACGGAACTTATAGTTACACAATTTATGCAAATGATTCTTCTGGAAATTTAAACAATTCAGAATCAGGAACATTTGAACTTTACTCTGATGTTTATCTGCATGTCAAAACTCTAAAGGATGTTTACGGAGCAAACGAGATTGTAAATATCACTGATCCGTTTGAGTTTGATTTGGGAGAGGTGGTCGTCAGTGAGTTGGATGAGGAAAATAGTGATGGTTTTTTTAGTTCTGTTCTTGATTTTTTTAGTGGTTTATTCGGTGGTGTTTTTATTGTCACGAGGATAAGTGCTGATAATATAGAGAATATTTCAGAAAATGCTATTAGTATAGCTGATGTTTCGGGACAGAATCTAGGAGTGCAGGATTTTGCAGTTATTTTCGAAGAAGATTTTGAAAGTTGGATAGGTCAAAAGGTGCCACCAATCGGAAAGTATATGGACACTGATACAAGCGAATGTGTAAATGCTGGAATATCGACTACACATATTCATAGTGGGTCATATAGTTTAGCTGCTTGTATCACCGACGGATCGTATTATAGAGCAGCCATCTCAGAACAGTCGTCTGATACGTGGATATGGTTGACCACTTGGTATTATTTCCCATCAGACTTCAGTCCAGATTGTGGCAGAGTGCATTTAACTGGTATGAACTATAACAATCATTATATGCAAGTTGATATGAGAACAGGTGTTGGTGCACATTTAATAGATGTGACCTGGAATGATAATAGAAATGAGTTGGATACTGCGGTTCCTTATACATCACTTCAAGGTAAATGGAGTAAGGTACAGTTAGGCTATCAATTTTCTACGAAAGCATTTGAACTCTGGGTTGATGATGTACAAAAGCATTCCGCAATTGAAAACGAATTGGATGGAACGGAAGTAACTGTTAATGTGATGATAAGAACACATGCAATTCAAGGATGTTCTGAAGATGGGTATTGGTATTATGATGATATTTCTGTTGTTGCGGGCGATAGACCAACAGATGACACTACTCCACCAACCTATTCAAATCCATCCCCAACTGGCACCCTCGCCACAGGCACAACCACTACAAACATATCCTTGACAACAAACATTAATGCAACATGCCGATACTCAAATGTTTCTGGCACAAACTACACAGATATGGAATTTAATTTTACAAACACGAATTCAACCAACCATTCAACTCTAGTTACTGACCTGGAAAACAATCACACCTATATTTATTACATAAGATGCAACTCAACTGATGGGTATTACAATGAAAATGACTGGAATATTACTTTTTCTGTTGGTGATGGACACAAAGCGGACACTAACTTTGATGGATTAATTGACATGCCTGAACTAATGGCGTTTATTGCAAGATGGAAAGCTGACTCCAATGATGTCTCCAAAGCAGAGGTTGAAGAAGCAAGAAACATCTGGTATGGGGGAGGAGGGTATTGAGGTAAGCTCATAAGCCGGTCAGCGGATATGCTTGTAAGCACGGAGCTTATTGGTTATTAACCTACGAAGCTTTTTGGCTTGTTGTTACATACCTAAAATGATGGCATTTATTATGGATTTAGTCGAGGAAATAAGGATTTATGTAAAAAAAGAATGCGGAAAGGAAACTAACTTTTTTGGGATGTCCGCTTATAATTACCATTTCGTCAGCATGGTGAAATATGCAAAACAATTGGCAAAGGAAACCGGAGCTGATATGGAGATTGTGGAAATTGCGGCTTGGTTGCATGATATTGGGAGTATTTTAGGGGATTATAAAAATCACCATATTTCCGGGGCAGAGCATGCGGGAAAATTACTTGCAAAGTATAATTATCCAGAAGACCGGATTGAACAAATTAAACACTGCATTTTGGCTCACAGGGGAAGCAAAGATATCAAACGAGAGACAATAGAAGCGGAGTGCATTGCTGATGCGGATGCAAGGTCTCATTTTGATAATATTGCGGCTTTGTTTAATCTGGCTTCGGTTGTAAGAAAATTGGAAATCAATGAAGCAAGAACTTTTGTTAAAGAAAAATTGCAGAGGTCCTGGAAAAAATTAACCCCTCGAGCAAAGGCAGTAATTAAACCAAAATATGAGACCGCGATGTTGCTTTTAGAGTAGTAGAATTACAATAATTTTAAATGTAAATATAAACTTGTTTCTGGTTAATTGAAGTTAAAAATACCATAATTAATTTTTCTTAATAATCTTCAATATCTGGTCTCCGTATTTGGTTATTTTGGCTGGACCAAGACCGCGGATGTCCCGCAGTTCTGATGAATTGACCGGCATTTTTGTTAATATTTCTATTAAGGTACTGTCATGCATTACGCAATAAGCTGGAATTTCTGATTCTTTGCTAATCTCTTTCCGCCAGTTTTTTAATTTTGTGAGAATCTCATTCGAAATGTTTGGTTTTGCCAAATTACTTTTTAGTTGACTTTGTTTTGTCGGAGTCTTGTTTGAGGATTTTGATTTTGTTGGATTGCTGTTTAATTGATTTATTTTTAGAATTGGTTTTTGCTGAAACTCTTTTTCGTTAATGAAATTTAACATCCAGTCTGTAATAAAATAAGTATGTGATTTTGTGTAAGTTAAATATAGAGTTTGTTTTGCCCGGCTCATTGCCACATAAAATAATCTCTTTTCTTCCTCTTCTTTGTCATATTCTTCAATCTTGATTAAATCTATTACCGGGTGTTCTGAGCCTTTGCACGGAAAATTATTTGGGGTGCAACCAATTACAAATACCATTTCCGCTTCCATTCCCTTTATTGAATGAATTGTTGCCAGAGTTATTTCGTCTTCAAGAGCTAAAACAGTTTTTCTGGTTTCATCGCTTTTGACAACATGTTCAATCTTTTTTTGCTTCATCAATTCCGAAATATCATTCAGCAATTTATTTGTTCTTGCCAAAACAAAAATTTCATTTCTTGGAATCTTCGACGATTTTATTTCGTTAATAACAAATTCAAGTTCATTTGTCTGTGAAGAAAATTTTAATAATTGTACGTCTTTTTTTCCTTTCAAGTTTGATTCAAGGTCAGCCAACCCCATATTTTTTATGGAATTGTTTATGAGTTTGACTAGGTGTTCTGTTGAACGATAATTTTTTGTTAAAGTTATAATCTCGCATTGAGGGTATTTTTCTTCAAAGTTGATGAGGTATCTTATATCTGAACCTCTCCACCCATAAATGGATTGCCTCGGGTCCCCGACGCAGAATAAATTAACTGCGGAAAGTTGATCTATTAATTTTATTTGCGTTGAGTTTACATCCTGATATTCATCAACCAAAATATGCTCAAATTTTGGGATTAGCTCAGGATATTTTTCAAACAGGGAAAGAGTGTCAATTAACTGGTCTGCAAAGTCCCGGTACCCATTTTTGTTCATATAATTTTCAATATATTTGCATATCTTCAGGACCATTTTTAAACTCTTTTCGTGTTCTATTGTGGTTTCAAAAGATTCAATTTTGATGGGAACATTTTTAAATTTAAAATAATCCCTCAGAAAGAACACATCATTTAGGAAGATATTTGCCAGTTTTTCTTCGGGTTTCCCTTTTTTTTGAGCTTCTGAAAAATATGTGTCTATGGCTTGATCCATAGATATTTTTAGAGAAGACAAAGCTTTTCTAAGAATTAATATCTTGTCGCGATAATTGATTACTTTAACGGGCTTGCTGTAGATGAGGTTATTATGTTGCCTGAGGGTTTTCTCGCAAAAAGAATTGAATGTTTCAACAGAAATTGATCCATCAGAAATTCTGGAAAGCATTTCCTGTCTCGCCTTTTTTGTGAATGTTATTGCCAGAATTTTATTTGGGTCCTGCGAGCAATAGTTTACCAGAAAATTTATTCTTTCTGTAAGCACAGTGGTCTTTCCTGAACCTGCCCCGGCGATGCAGAGAATTTTTGAATTTTTGCAGATAATGGATTTTTTTTGTTCATTATTAAATTTGTCAAGGAAAGGCAATGCTTTAAAAAGAGTTTTTTCTTTATCGGTGATTATAGTTTTTGTTTCTTTAAATCCGTAACCCAGTTTTCTTTTATAGAGGCTTGGATTATCAATTTCTATTTTCCCTTTTTCACTCAGTTCCATTACTCTCCAAAATTTGTTGCCTTTGATTGAGGTCAGATTAATCATATTGTTTAGAATTAAATTATCTATCATTGAAGTTAATTTTTCTTTGCTGCAATTTAATTTTCCAAAAAGTTCGCCTGTGTTTAAACAATTCCTTCTGATAGACTCATTTCCTTCTTCTCCCTGCAGGAAATCAATTAAGAGTTTCTTGCCAACTCCAAAGGGTATTTCATCAAGGGCTTTCAGCACTAAAATATAATCCAATTCCATTATATGATTAGTTGATTTTAAGCCTATTTGAATAATTTTTAGTAAGGGAATTAACAGGATTTGAACAAACTTTTGTTTAATTCAAACCAATATTATGGAAACAAAAGAAGCCCTAAAAACAGAAACAGAAAAATGGCTCAGTAAAATAGAAGAGAAAAATATAATTGCCAAAACTGAGAAAGGCGAAGAATTCAAAAAAAACATCGAGGCATACATCAGCGATTCCAAACATTTCACAGAAAAGGGGGATTGTGTGAGAGCCTTTGAAGCAATAATCTGGGCGTGGGCTTTTCTTGAAATTTCCGAAGATTTAAAACTTTTAGAAACTTAATTATGGATGATTTTATTGATAGACTGGATAAATATTCAAAAGAACTAAATTTAAGCGCAGGAACTGTGCAATGCATAAAAGACCGAAGCAGATTTCCTGAACTGGCTTTGCCAAACGGGGATATTTATGATATTCTTGTTAATAGCGGAATCAAGAATTTGTTAATGCCTTCGTTAGAACAAACAAGAGAAAATGTATTCTTAAAGTTAACGCCTAATGAAGAAACAGAAACTCTTCAATTTAAGGGACTTGATATAAATTTATTGATTGACAGTTTCCCTGAAGATCGTCTTAGAATAAACCGATATATGAACCCCAAATCATTGCTTCCAATTTATCAGTAATTATGTTTGGATTTATAAAAAAGAGTTTAAAAGGAATTGTAAAGAAATTTGAGAAACCCGCAGAAGACAAAGATGAGGTAAATATTCAGGAAATTGAAAAGAAAACAATCATTAAATCTAAAAAGACGGGGGATAAGATTAAAAAAGAATCTACCCCAAAAAAGGAAAATGAACCCAAAACAGAGAGCAAACCAATAGAAGAAAAGGATGTGGAAATTAGAGAAGAAGTTAAACCTAAAAAAAGAAGTTTTTTCTCAAAACAAATTTCCGAGAAGGATTTGGAAAAATTTAAACTGGAGCTTATAAAGGCAAATGTTTCTTTTGATGTAGCAGAGGAAATCTCTGAGAAACTTAGGGATAAAGACGGAAGAAATATAAAAAAACTTTTGAGAACCGAACTATTAAATCTGCTTGAACAGGATGAATTTAAGATAGAAACTTTTATTAAAGATAAGATAAAAGAACAGGGAAACTGTATGGTATTGTTTTTCGGGTATAATGGTTCGGGGAAAACAACCACAATTGCGAGATTAGGTTATTTACTGAAGGAACAGAAGATTCCTGTTGTGTTCGCTGCGGCTGATACTTTCAGAGCTGCGGCAATTGAGCAATTAGCAGCTCATGCGGATAATCTTAAGATTGATATTGTAAAACACAAATATGGGGGGGACCCAGCAGCAGTTGTTTTTGATGCAAAGAAGCACGCTGAGGCGATTAATGGGGTAGTTCTTGTGGATACCGCGGGGAGATTGCATTCTGATAAGAACCTTATGGAAGAATTGCATAAAATCTTAAGAATTAATAAGCCCGACATGACTATTTTAGTGCTTGACTCACTTACTGGAAGCGATATTCTGGAACAGATTGAGAAATTCGGGGAGGTTGACTTTGATGCTTTAATTCTCACAAAAGTTGATGTAAATGAGAAAGGAGGCGCAATGCTCTCAGTAAAACAGAAAACCGATAAACCAATTCTGTTTTTGGGAATGGGGCAGGAATACAAAGATTTGGAGAAATTTGATGCTGAGAAAATTATAAAGAAAATGCTGGATTAGTGTTTATTTTTCAGTAGTTTTTTATAGGAAAGATTATCAGGAAAAAGATGAGGAAGAAATTTATTGATATTTTATCAGGGAAATCTTCTACAAGGCAATGTGAATTAGGGGAAGGTGAAAATGGTCTTGGAAGATTAAAAAAACCTTTTCATTATTTTGGAAATTATCCAGGGATCGCTCATGATTTTCTTTTGAAACACAAATATCTTTATTTTGAAGAAGAAGCTTATGATTTATTTGCAACCCTTGAAATTTTCCTGTTTGTAGGCTGGAGTGATTATAGCCAAGTCACTAAGGAAGGGGATAATTGGGATAAAATAGAATATATTCCTGAGTATGATGATTTTTTGGAAACCTGTTATTTGTTACTCCATAAGGGCTGGGTTAAGGAAGATTCTTTGGATAAATTTGATGTTGATAATGAATATGGATATAATATTGTTAAATCACGTGAAATATGCATTGACAAAACCTTTGATAGATTAATGCACCAGAAGAAAAAGATAACCCGTTATGATTCAATATTTGGAAAATATTTAAAGATAAGAAATAAAGAAGGAAAAAGGTTGGATAAAGAGGACATATATAAAATCTCAGAGGAATATTTAAATCTTGACCGGGATAAGGTAGAAGAACTGTTTGCGAGAATTTATAAAATCGCTGAGGCAAGATCAAAGAATTATTATTTTCGGGAGGATTATAAATATTTAGCTAATCTTTAAAATAAAATAAATTATGGCAAAGAAATATGAATGTTTGCATTGCGGTTGGACTGGAAAACCAATAATCATGGAACCTGCGCAGAAAGTTTGCCCAAAATGCGGTTCAGTGCAGTTGAAGAAATTAGATGAAAAATAATTATTTTAGTTTTCTTAATATTAGTTTAATTTCAGTAAATCAATAAACATACCCAATCACAATTCCGCCTTCATTATCAAGTTCTCTGTCAGTAATTACCTTATTCTTTGGGGTTGATACAAACAGGAATCCAATACCTTCACCAGGAAGATATCTTGCCTTGAACTTTGAAACTCCGTCTTTTTTAAAGGAATGTCTCGGTTTAACTATTTTCAGTTCATTTATCTTGGTTTTCAGTTTTACGACCAGTTCCTGATAATTATTCTTCATTAAAACCTCATATCCTTCAATATAATCTTTCTCTTTTAGGATATTCAGGATATTCTTGATAAGATTGCTATCTCCCACAGTAATCTCTTTTTTACCAACCATCTCAGCATTTTTTATTGCTGAGAATACATCCGCAAGCAAGTCGTGTCTCATAAACTATTAAAAAAATAAATTATTATACCTCTGATTATCTCAGATTCAATTAAATTACAACCTCAATATTTAATTAAATTATATTTATTAAGATTATGCCTTGCGGAAAGAAAAGAAAGAAGGGAAAGATAAAAACACATAAGCTCAAAAAAAGGAGAAAGAAGATTAGGCACAAGACAAAATAATCTTGATTTTAGCCAATATTTAGATATATTTATCTGAGCTAAAAGAGTCTATTGTCTTTATTTTATGGATGGAACCCATATTTTTAAATTTTAGTCTATATTAAGTTGAAAAAAGCAATATTTATAAAAATACAGGGATTTATAAA
>QMZS01000011.1 GCA_003663295.1 Candidatus Aenigmatarchaeota archaeon
ACAATAGAAATATACTCCTTACAACAAGACATAAAAAAAGAAGCAGACACGCTCAACCTCAAAGAAAAACAAAAAGAAGAACTACTAAAAATCATTAAACAATTAACAAAAAAATCATTAAAGAGCTCAATAAATAAATTTCCTTTTTGGTTTTTATTAACTTCATAAAAAACTGTAAAAATTATACCTAAAACGATCAAAAGTATCTATTATGAAGTTTACTCTAATAATTCCAACTTACAATGAAGAAAAAATTATCAAAAAATCCATTTTAAAATTGGAAAATTTTCTCGAAAAAAACAAAATAAACGCCGAAATAATTATCTCTGAGGGCTCAAGTATTGATAACACCCTGAAAATATCAAAAACACTTAAAAAAAGATATGCGAATCTGGAGATAATTGAAAATAATAATAGATCTAAAAAAGGTAAAAGTATTGAAGAAGCAATAAAAAAGTCAAAATCAAAATTCATTATATTTATGGATGCGGATTTATCTGTCAATTTGGATAATATACCAAAAACAATTAATTATCTAGAACAAAATTATGACTTTGCAATTGGATCGAGATTTGATAAAGCCAGTAAAGTAAAAAGGAATTTTACCAGAGTATTCCTTTCATCAGTTTATTCCTACATAATCCGGGGTTTGTTTGGATTAAAAATAAAAGATTATCAATGCGGATTTAAAGGATTTAATCGCAAAAAAATAATGCCTCTTTTGGATAAAATTAAAAATAAAGGTTTTTTCTGGGATACTGAATTAATAATCAGAGCCAAGGCACAAGGATTAAAAATTAAAGAATTTGGGGTGCAATGGGAAGAAACCAGAAAATCAAATCTAAATATTATTGCCACCAGTTTAAGTTTCCTGAAAGCTCTTATTTTGTTGAGATTGAGGATTTGAATCCCATTCTGGAAAATTATTATTTGGATTAATAACTTCAGGAAAGATTCTTAAAAATAGATATAATTAAAAATATAAAATTTATAGAAATTAAAAAAAATAAAAAAGATTAAAAAAATCTTTTTTCGGATTAGATGTACCTTATCTAGTAATTTACTCGAGAGCAGTTACTTCGTAAGGAGTTGCAGTTCCAGATACTTTTACGCCAGTTCCGGTTAGTGCTGAATAGTCGTCGTACTGTTGCAATACGCTACAAGCTGCGCCTGTGTTTGCGGCTTCCCAACCTGCGACTACGTATGCTATTTTACCACCACCAAAAGCGTTTTCCACTAGTTTAACCATTGCTGCGTTTTCAGGCACTGTTGAATCTACTCCGTAAGTTGGATAACTTAAGCCAAGTACGGCTGCTGTCAACCTGTTAACGGCAGGACCACCAATTATTATCATGTTTTTGCTGCCCTTTGCGGATTCAACTTCTGCGTCTGTGTCAAGTCTTGCAATGTTGTCTTTTATAGGAATAACACTTTTAACTGTTGCACCGGTTGTTGTTGATGTTGTGGTTCCAGGACCTTTGATGATTACATTAACCTTCACTTGTTCTTCGGGAATGCTTAATTCAACTTCATCTTGGTCGGCATTGTTTTCTGGCTCTTTTACTATAACGCCATACACTGTTCTGAAATCTTCGTCATAGGTTCCTATATTTTTAGCATTGTATTTTAAATCTGCTGCTGCTGCTTCTTCTGCTGTAACACCTAAATGAGTTGGTTTGCCTGCTGTGTTGTAACCTATTGCTAAATTAATATCATCAGTTGAAAGAGCCTTATTCTCCAACCTAACATTATTTGTAGAATTGGTTGCATTAACATCAACCCACACATTTATTGTTGTATCTTCATTGACCAAATCCACTAATGTATCTGTAGAAACATTTATATTAGCCAGGGTACTTCCATTGAAATAATCGCCATCTTTGTCTTTATAATAAGTGTATAATGTCGTATCTACCGAATCATTCCAAATCATATATACTTCCGCTGCATCTGCCCCGGCCACTGTAAATCCTTCTTCTAAACTGGATTTCAAAATCATCGCCGGAACATCATCTAATTCGCCGCCGCCAACTTTAAAGTCAACCTCATCAAATGAAATTGTGTAATCTGCATAAGCTTCTGTTGTTGCACTTGCTAACTCAACTGAGAAATAATTGTTTGGTGAAACCAAACTTTCTCCTAAAGCTATTACCTCTTCGTCAGCATCATCTGCCTGTACATTGTACAATGCTGCAATGTAAGTTAAGTTATTTGCGCCATCGTCGCCAAATTCCCAGACCCATTTTGCGTCATCACCGTCTTCTGGTTCTCCTAAAGGAACTATTCCGTCGCCTTCATTGTAAGATTTTGTTGTTTCTTCTCCGATGTTTAAAGTTGCGGATCTCTGTGAAACCTCATCAACATAGAATATATCTCCCTTCTCTAATTCCACTTTGATACCATTAATTGTTTCTGTGTGATCTTCTCCGACAGTGCCTGTGGTTCCATCGACTTTTACTCTTACAGAAGTTTCACCAACACCATCTAAAACAACAGTTTTTCCGCTTACGGTCACGCTTTCGCCATTGACTAAATAATATTCTGTTGCCATTGATAAAGTAATATCATCTTCGTCAATAGAAGTTATTTCTAAATCAGTTCCCATGAAATTTATTTCCAAAGGTTCATCAGAAGTTATTTCGGCATGAGGTATTGGGTCATCAAAAACGTATTTGTAAATCACTGCACCTTCATTGGATGTTTCCAATACAATATCGCTTCCATAATCTTCATCATCAAAACCAGAAACAATTATTGCATCTCCTGTGAAACTTAGTTCTTCTTTTATATCATAGTCTGTATCATTTACTTCAACTTTTGTGTCTAAAAAACCAGCTAAGTCGCCATCATCCAAAGCATTGCCCCAAGCTGTGGTGTCATTTAAGGCTGTGTCTAAAGCAATTTCTTTATCTTCACCACCGGTTACAGTTACAGAATCACCGCTTACAGCTATTTCTTCTCCTGGTTCTGCACCTAATCTAACAGCCACATTTATTGCTCCTACAACATCTGCAGGACTTGCTGCTGCACCAACAACCATTAACATATCTGTTGTGCCGTCTGTTACGAAAGGCGCTGGATAATCACTTAAGTCTGCTGCCATGGCTGGTGCTAACAATGTAGCTCCGGTCATAACGGCTCCTATGAAACCTGCTCCTATTTTGCTCAATATTTTTTGCATTTTATTTTCACCTTTTTTAACATAGAGAATCTCCCCAAACCAAGAAGGTTGGTTCCCAGATTCGGTGTGTCACTATAAAAATACTTGTAAATAAAAGTATATATGGTTACAAAGGAATAGTTCCACGCAAAATGTGGTTGCTAAAAATATTTAATTTTACCTTAAATGAATTAAAATTAGTTAATATAATTGTTTCTGAAGTAAAATTATTCAATTTATTTGGATTTAAACCAATATTTTTAAGTTTTGCCTTTGTTTTTAATTCACTAAGAATCTTAATGCTTTTTAATTGCTAAATTAAGGGTTTATTTGAGAAATAATATTCAACTAATGATTGGGGTGCAAAAGAAATTATGTTATCGACAATTAAATCGAAATATATCTTAGGTTTATTTAATTTTATAAAATAAATGGCATTTCTTCCGCAGTTATTTCAAAAAAATAAGAGTTTCCTTAAATCAAACCCTAAATAACCTGAATAATTAACAAATATTGGATAATTATGCTCTATTTTAATCCCCTTTTATCCTTTATATAATTTTTTATTTATTATGGTATTCGAAAAGATATTTGGACGAGGTTTAAAAGATATTGATGAAGATGACGGAGATTACATGGATTTCAATAAAATCACTGAAAATCCAAAAGTTCAGGAAGGTAGGATGGAAATTAAGATAGAAAAGCTCTCTGATTACAGGGATGCTGAAAAAATCCAGAAAGAAGTCAGAGAAGGAAAGATAATCCTTGCTGAAACCGAAGAACTCAAGGAAAAAGATGTTGGTGAATTAAAAAGAGCAATAGAAAGGATTAAAAAAACAGTTATAGCTATCAATGGCGATATTGTAATGGGTCCAAAATCTGTATTAATTATATGTCCAAGTTCAGTGGCAATATCTAGAAAAAAATGACATATACATGTATTAAATGCAGGGAAAAGATAGAAAAACTTGATGAGAAAGTTATTTGTCCTCATTGCGGTTACAGAATCTTAATGAAAAACAGAGTGCCTCAGATAAAAAAAGTTTTAGCCAGATGAACAAAAATACTTAAACATGATTGGTTAAAATGGTTATTCTAATTAAATTAATAACATTTAAGAAATAAACAATCTAATATATGGATATACTCCAGCTAATTATTAATGGTTCTGATTTTCAGTCAGTTATCAAAGAGATTATTATAGAAGATGATCTCGACCCCTGGAATATTGATATTTCCAAATTATCAGAATCTTTATTGACTTATTTAAATCAACTTGAAGATATTAATTTTAGAATTCCTGCGCGGTTTATTCTTGTTTCAGCCATCCTCCTGAGATTAAAATCCGAATACCTTATCAGAGAAGAAGAAGCTGAAAAAACCCTGGAAACTCTAGATATTGAAGGGCTTAACATTCTTGAAGCCCCAATAAACCGGATACCTATGAGGAATATAACTTTTGAGGAATTAACCAAATCCCTTGAAAAAGTGATGGAAAGCAAAGAAAAAAAGGAGCAGATGAAATTAAACCGGGAAGAAAAAATAAAAAACCTGCAAAAATTCATTGAAATTGATATTGAAGATTATGTTGAAAAAATATTCAAAGAACTCTCAAAAATAACCAAAACCAGCTTTTACAATCTTACCAATAAGAAAAATAATCTTGAAACAGCAAGATACTTTGTTGCATTGCTGCATTTGACAAACCAACAGAAAATACAAATTAAACAAGAAAACCTATTTGAAGACTTTCATATTAATTTAAGAGCTTCATCTCAAGAGAAAATTCTCTCTGAAGAGGAACGGTCAAAGGGAACAATTAAATCTGAAACTGGACAACCTCAAGAAATCTCTCAAACTGAAGAAAAATCGCATCAAGAGATAAAACCTCCAGAAAATCCTTAGGTTACAGAATAATTTTATATTTAATTATGGTTTGCAAATGCGGGAAAGAAACTTATTTTCGGAGAAAATATGAAGGTATTGATTTATGCAAAGAATGTTTTGCGCAGTCTGTAGAGAAAAAAATAAAAAAGAACATCCGTATAAATAAATTAATTTCCAGAGGGGATAAGATTTGTGTGGCAATTTCCGGTGGCAAAGATTCAATTGCCTGCCTGAATATTATGAATGAAATCGCCAAAAAAAGGAATGATGTGGAACTTTTTGCAATAACCATTGACGAAGGCATAGGTCCTTACAGAAAAAAAACAATCAAGAAAGCAGAAGAAGCCTGCAATTTACTAAAAATTCCTTTGAAAAAATATTCCTTTAAAGAAGAATTTGAGAAACCTCTGAAAGAAATTATAAAAAATAATCCAAAGTTAAATGCATGCACATACTGCGGGGTTCTAAGAAGAAAATTAATAAATCAAAAAGCTAAAGAAAACAAAGCAACAAAAATCGCATTTGGATTCAATCTAAATGATGAAGCTGAATCGGTATTCCTGAATTTTGTATTTGGAAACCTTGATAAATTTTTAAGAATAGGGGCAAAAGTCGAGAGCAAAACAATAAAAAAATTCGTCCCGAGAATCAAACCCCTCAGGGAAATTCCTGAAAAAGAAGTATTTGCCTACTGCGATGCCTTGAACCTGCCTTATTTCAAAGAGAAAATTTGCCCTTATGGAAAAGAGTCTGTGAGAAAAACAATTCGAAAATACCTTTATGATTTAGAAGAAAAATATCCTGGCTCATTGTTCCAGATTGTGAACTTCGCTGATTTGATAATCCCTCCTCTAAATAAACAAGTGCTCAAAAAAAGGAAAATAAAATACTGTAAAATCTGCGGGGAACCTGCATCAAAAGAAATCTGTAAAGCTTGCGAGTTACTTGAAAAATAAGATTTATAAAAAGTTGTTTTATATATTATCCTGAGTAAATTTAATTAGTTTTACAACCAAACAAGAAAAAATATAATGAATTGGAGCTGTAATTAAAGAATAGAATAAACAAGCCAACAACGAACCCGGACGACTTATATCCAGATATATCCAAGCGATACAAAAAATAGAAAACAGAAAATACTTGTGGGTATGATTCTCCCTGAAGTTATATCCCACATTATTTTGTTTTTTCTAAAAAACCACATAATCACTCCAGACAAAAAATAAGAATAGACACAAAAGAAAATTAAAGGATTGGATTTGTTTGGTGGAGCAATATGAGAATTTATTAAATATTTGTCTAACTGACAAAATCTTTCACTTTATCAAAAAATCCTTTTGTTATTTTTATATCGTCTCCAAAGATTTCTTTTAATGACTCTTCATGTTTTCCTGAAAGATTTTTAGGAATCTCAACCAGGATTTTAACAAGTTCGTCCCCCCTTTTATGTGAATGTGTGCCAGGCAAACCCTGTCCCCTCAACCTAAATATTGTGTGGCTTTGCGTTCCTTTTGGCAATTTAAGTTTTGCGGTTCCCTCTATTGTAGGAACTTCAATTTCCCCGCCAAAGATTGCCTTCGATAAATTAATGGTTATGTTGCAATACAAATCACTGCCTTTTCTCTCAAAAATTTTATGCGGTTTAATATGAAGCACCACATACAAATCCCCTGTTGGACCTCCATTATAACCAGCTTCTCCCTGACCAGCAACCCTTAAATACGAATCTTCATCAACCCCCTCGGGAATTTTGATTTCTATTTTTTTATTTTCTTTTATTCTTCCGGTCCCATTGCACTTTTCGCATTTTTCAGAAATCATTTTTCCAAGACCTTTGCACTTGCTGCAAGTTGTAATGAAAACCGTCTGCCCAAATGGAGTTCTCTGCACTTTTTTGACTTCGCCCGTTCCCCCGCAGGCATCGCAGGTTTTTAAAACCCCGTCTTTTGAACCTGTGCCTTTGCATGCTTTGCATGCTACATGAACAGGAATTTCTATTTTGGTTGTCAATCCTGAAAAAACCTGCTCAAGATCAATATCCAAATCATATCTCAAATCAGAACCTGATTTCGGACCTTTTCTTCCGCTTCTTCCACCCCCGGAAAACATATTGAAAATATCTCCAAACCCAGAATCCCTAAATAAATCCTCAAAATTGACATTTGTAAATCCACCTCCAAAATCCCCGGAACCGAAACCTCTGCTTCCAGGCTGGTCATACTGGGCTCTTTTCTGTTTATCTCCTAAAACCTGAAAAGCCTCATTTACTTCCTTAAATTTTTCCTCACCCGCCTTTCCCGCAATATCCGGGTGATATTTCTTGGCCATTTTCCTAAACGCCTTTTTTATCTCATCCTGACTCGCATTTTTGTCAACACCAAGAATATTATAATAATCCTTTGCCATTATTAAGTCTCATTGATAAATTAAATAAAATGAAAATCCTGAAAATTGCGATTCTAATCAAAGCGAGCTCTGGATATTACGCAATTTTTTGGGAGGGATTTTCAAATATTGCATTTTAGTGAATTAAACCTAAAATGTGATAACTTATTATGTCGGAATTAAAACTGAAAAACAGGGTTTTTAGGCCAATTGAAAAAAAAGGAGAAATCAGGCTATATTGCTGCGGACCCACGGTTTATGATTATGCCCATATAGGGAATCTAAGAACCTATGTCTGTGAGGATATTCTAAGAAGAACGCTTGAATTAAACGGGTATAAAATCAAACATGTGATGAATATCACCGATGTGGGGCATCTGACAAGCCAAGCTGATGAAGGCAATGACAAAATTGAAAAAGCCGCTTTGGAACAAAAAAAGTCCGCATGGGAAATTGCAGAATTCTACACTGAATGTTTTTTAAAAGATATTGAAACCCTGAATATTTTAAAACCTCATATAATGCCAAAAGCCACAGAACACATTAAAGAAATGATTGAAACGGTAAAGAAACTTGAAGACAAAGGTTATACTTACAAAACAGATGATGGGATTTATTTTGACACCTCAAAATTTAAAAAATACGGGGAACTGACCGGCAGAAGTTTTGAACAATTAAATAAATATCTGAAAGCTGGAATGAGGGTTTGCTACAATCAACAGAAAAAAAATATAACTGATTTTGCCTTATGGAAATTCTCTCCTAAAAATGAAAAAAGGGAAATGGAATGGGACTCTCCATGGGGTGTTGGTTTTCCGGGGTGGCATATAGAATGCAGCGCGATGTCAATGAAATATCTTGGAGAAACCCTTGATATACATTGCGGAGGAATTGACCACATTTCAATCCACCACACAAATGAAATTACTCAAAGCGAATGCGCAACCGGGAAAAAATTTGTGAACTATTGGGTTCACTGCAACTTCCTGCTTGTTGAAGGCAAAAAAATGAGCAAGTCCCTTAAGAATTTCTACACCCTGCAGGATGTTCTAGATAAAAATTATGGGTGGAGGGAAATCAGATACCTTCTGATGTCAGGACAATATTCCCAGGAATTGAATTTCACTCTCAGAAATCTGGAAGGAATAAAAACAACAATCAAAAAATTTGGCGAGTTCATGACTACTTTGAGAGACGTTGACTTTGAAAAAAACTGCGTTGGTCTTGAAGAAATTATAAACAACTCAAAAGAAAATTTTTTGAAAAACCTTAATAATGATTTAAATACCCCTGAAGCGCTTGCAGTTGTTTTTGATTTTATAAATAAAATAAATAAATTTATTTTTGACAAAACACTCGTAAAAGAAGAAATGGTAAAGTGTATTGAAACCATGCTATGGTTTGACAAAGTCCTTGGTCTAAAACTTGAAGAATTCCTTGAAGAAGCTGAAATCTCCGAGGAAATTAAAAAACTTGTTGAAAAAAGAGAAGATTTTAGACGGGAAAAGAATTTTGAAGGGGCTGACAAAATCAGGGATAAATTAAAGGAGCTTGGATTTCGGATTAATGATTCTGATTCGGGTCCAAAATTAAAAAAGATTGATTAAAGATTAATATTCTTTTTTTATTCCATTAAAAACTTCCTCATCCTGTTCAAGAGACCTTCTTATTAATTCCCTGTCCATATCCGTTAATTCTTTGCCGCAAGCTATTTTTGCAAGAATCTCCGGATTGTAATATCTCACTGCATTTGATAACATTAATATTTCATCATAAAGACTTGAAGTAGTACTTGGCAGGAAAACATCAGCAATATTATCAGAGCCCAATCTCACAGGTATTTCTTTGACTAACATATCCAAAACCCTTGCAATACTATTATATGTTGGGGTCTCTATTGGTCTTAACTGTCTCATTGAAACAGCTGCGGTTGGACAACTAATTACACCAATATCCTGTTCCGACAAACCACTTAACAATTTTTTGAATCTTTCTTCTTTGTAAGTTGAAGGTGAAATCACATGAACAGCCCATACTGAAGGTCCTTCCTCTTTAATCTCTGGAGTGCCAAGCCACTTTACGGCTTCAACCAAAGTTTCTGTCCCTATTTCTCTTGGATCATTTGCCTGATCAACATGGTATTGGATTGGTTTTCCAACTTCTTTTGCAAGTTCTAAAGTTCTTTTAACGCTTTCGATATAGCCTATATGATGCGGGTGATATTTTTTATCATCCCTCTCAGGCAAACAACCAAGATAATCTGCCTGATTTGCGGCATCAACATATAGCTCCCATCTATCTGGATAATCCTCCTTAAATCCAAAAACTGGATAGGCTCCAACTCTAAAATCAATTTTGTCTTTCTTTTCGTCCTTTAATTCAAGAGCAACATTCAAAGCCTGCAATCCCACATCTGTGGAAGAAACATCAATAAAAGAATCTGCCCTTCTTGTGCCTAAATCAATTAATTCATCCAGATAATATTCAATCCGTTTTCTTAAATTCTCTTTCTCATAAGCCAATCCCCTATGAAGATCTCCGGTCAAATTCTGTTTAGTGCGCAAAGAATAACTTGAAGCTTCTACAGGATTCATCCCCATATGCTCCAAATACCTTTTCCCTAAAGTTCCTGCCCGGTCTAAATGGAGGTGGGAATTAAATAAACCATCATATTTATTAACCGCTTCTTCAACACGTTGATAGAATTCTGAATGTGGCATAATTAAATAATAAAAGTTATTATACTTTAAAAGTGTAATTCTTAAATTAGACTCAATAAATAAGGCAATGCCGCAAAAGTCCCTATGGCACTCCCCATATTCGCAAAAGCCGCAACAAGCAGAATTCTAGATACCCTGTTTTCATAGAATCCTCTCATATTCGTTATCTGGTTAAGATTCTGGATATCCTTCACTCTCGGCTCCCTTACTTTGGCTTCCACCAGCCCAGCAACAATTCCCGCACCTATTGTAGGATTTAAAGAAGTGAATGGCGCTGCAATAAAAGCCGAGATTATTGTTAAAGGATGAGCAAGAGCAAGTATTGCCCCAATCGCTGACAAGGTTCCGTTTATAAGAAACCAATATAATAGCATGGTAAACGTCAACTCAATTGATTTGTGGTGGAGAAACCCATAAATAATAATCCCAATAAATATTGCGGGGATTGAATATGCAATTGTTTTAACCCACTTTGAACCTTTTGGTATTTTCTCAAGAGGTCCAATATTTTCCTTTTTCTTCAGGTGTTTTTTTATTCCTTCAACATGACCTGCCCCAACAACAGCAACCATTTTTTTGCCTTTTGAGGTGAGTATTTTATTTGCAATATAAATATCCCTCTCGTCAATTAAAACGGTTTTTACGGAAGGAACTTCTCTTCCAAATTCTTCCATCATCTGGGTTATCATATCTTTCTCTTCGAGCTGTTCTATAACCTCCCTTTCCATTTTCTCAGAAAAGATGACACCATAGATTAAACTAAATAGAATTCTGAATTTTTCAAAGAAACCCATTTTCCTCAATGCTCTCTTGAGGGTTACCTGAATGTCCCTGTCAAGAAGAACAATATCTGCAGATGCATTTTTCCCAGCTTTGATTGCCTGAATCATCTCCGCCCCAGGTTTTATTTTAAGGTCTTCTCCAATTCGTTTCTGGAAACCAGCAAGCAAAAGATTTGCGAGAAATAGATAAGTTTTTCCCTCTTTCATTATTTTTGTGATTTTTGTGTTTTCGTATTTTTTCTTTGAATTCAGGGATTTGTAGCGATTTTCGCAAAGCTCAACTCCGACTGTATCTGGTTTTTCCTTTTTTATTATTTCATCCACAAGTTTGACGCTGTTCTTTGATACATGAACAGTACCTATAAGAATTATTTCCTTGTCTTTGAGTTTTATTCTGTCAACATTTTTTTGGTTCATTATTATATTGAGTTGTTTTTTTTTAGGGTTGATATACTACCCTAAAATCTAAAATAATTGAGTTTGTTTAACAAAATAAATATTTAGAATCTTTATATTTTTCAATACGTATAATTTCATTTTGATTATATTTCCCTTTTAATATACTTAATTTTTTTGAATGTTCTTTTAATGATAAAGTTTCACGTTTAATAAATTTAACAATATTGGATAACTCCTTGTCTAATTTGTCTAATAATTTCTTTTTTTGTTTTATAGCTTCCTCTGATTCAAGTGTCTTCCAATTCCTTAAATTAACTAACTCCAATCCATCTTTCTCGTGATAATAAAACTCAAGTTTAATAATAGTCCCACATTTACTTTGAACTAATCTTGAATCCACCAAACCGCCCTCATAACTATAACTCACAGGGAGGTTCTTTGAATCCTTAGTAGAACCAGATGGTTTTTCTAATTTAAATAACTTTAAAGATCTAATTGAATTTGTAATAGCCTCATAGATCTTTCCTGAGGTTTCATTATTTGCAGTTATATCTAATTTATATTCTTTAAACCACCAAATTTCAGTGAAATAAGAAAGCCAATCAGGAACTTTAAAAATAGGTGCTGGTTTAGGATACCACCCTTCATTCCTTAAACAATTATAACCCAAATAAGATTGAATGAATATTCTTTTTCTTCAATTTTAATATTTTTATCCTTCTTAAAGTTTTTGGTAATCAAATAATCGAGTGCCTTTTTTGATCTGGAAGCTAATATTATCTGGGTGGGTTCTTCGGAAACACTACGGTAGATAAAAAATTTCTTCTTACCCACACTCACTAAATCTCCATCTGAAGCTATTTTGATTTTAAATTTTTTCCAAGCTTTCTTTGTTTCAATTTTATTAGAATATTTCACCAAAACCACATTCCACTTTAGAATTGATGCATCAAACAATTCTCCTAAAACAATATACAAGATTACAAAAATAAGTAAAAATAATTGAATTAATTAAAAAATAGATAAATCTGTGGAATATTTACCTGTTAACAGAAATGAGAAAGAAAGCAATAAATCCTTTAAAATTAATTTTTTATTTTGGTAATTCTACTTTGAATTCTCATTTATTGATTCTCTTAACATAATTCTATCTCTATCTTTTATTTTATCAAAAAAATCAATTTAAGTCCGACTTAATAGATTTCACAATTATTTCTTTTCCTCTTTTTTATCTTTGTCCTCGCCATCAACTTTGTATTCAGCATCAACCACTTTCTCGCCATCATCTTTTGGTTTTTCCTCTTCTTTTTTCTCTTCTCCCTGACTTGCCTGCTGTTCCTGAGCCTGTTGCTGGGCAGCCTGCTGGTAAATTGAAGCTCCAGCTTCCTGAACAACTTTTGTAAGTTCTTCGGTTTTCTCTTTAATTTTGGCCGTATCTTTATCTTTCAAAATATCCTTTGTTTCCTTAAGTTTAACTTCAATTTTTTCTTTTTGTTCTGCGGGCAATTTATCGCCCAATTCAGATAATGTTTTCTCGGTGGTATAAACTATTGAGTCCGCATTATTTCTTATTTCAATTTCCTCCTTTCTTTTTTTATCTTCTTCTTCGTGTTCTTCTGCCTGTTTGACCATCTTGTCAACTTCATCATCAGATAGTTTTGTTGAGGCTGTAATTGTCATCTTTTGTTCTTTCCCGGTTCCCATATCTTTCGCACTTACATTTAATATCCCGCTTGCATCGATATCAAAAGTCACTTCTATCTGAGGCATGCCTCTTGGAGCCGGGGGAATTCCAACAAGATTAAAATTGCCCAAACTTGTGTTATCGCTTGCCATTGGTCTTTCTCCCTGCAAAACGTGGATGGTGACTGCGGTCTGCATATCAGCCGCTGTTGAAAAAATCTGACTTTTCTTTATTGGTATGGTTGTGTTTTTTTCTATCAAAGGAGTCATAACGCTTCCAAGAGTTTCTATTCCCAAAGTTAAAGGTGTTACATCCAATAAAACTAAATCTTTCACTTCGCCGGAAAGAACAGCTCCCTGAATCGCGGCTCCCTGAGCAACGCATTCCATCGGGTCAATTCCTCCTTCTGGTTTTCCCACAAAATTTTCAACAAATTTCTGCACAATTGGCATCCTTGTCGGACCTCCAACCAAAATAACTTTTCCAATAGCCTCCTTTGATAATTTTGAATCTTTTATTGCCTGCTCAATTGGTTTCCTGCATTTTTCAACTATTGGCTCAACAAGTTCCTCGATTTTTGCCCTTGTAATTTTCATAACAAGATGTTTTGGTCCCTCTTTTGTCGCAGTAATATAAGGCAAATTAATTTCCGTTTCAAGAACAGTTGAAAGTTCAATCTTTGCTTTCTCCACGGCTTCTTTCACTCTCTGCACTGCCATAGTATCATTCATTATATCAATATCTTCCTGTTTTTTGAATTCTTCAGTTACATAATCCACAAGCACTTTATCCATATCTGTTCCCCCTAGATGAGTGTCTCCGTGGGTTGCCAGAACAGTAAAAGTTCCGTCTCCAAATTCCATAATGGTGACATCAAGAGTTCCGCCACCGAAATCAAAAACAAGAATCTTTGCTTCATTTTTTTTATCAAGACCGTAAGCCATTGAAGCTGAGGTTGGTTCATTAACCAATCTTACAACATCAAGACCCGCAATTTTTCCCGCATCTTTTGTTGCGGTTCTTTGGTTATCATCAAAATAAGCCGGAACGGTTATAACTGCTTTTTTAACGGGCTCTCCAATAAAAGCCTCTGCGTCCTTTTTTATTTTCTGTAAAATATAAGCTGAAATCTGTTGAGGGGTGTATTCCTTTCCGTGAATTTTGTATTTATAATTTTTCCCCATTTTCCTCTTTGCTTCAGAGATTGTTCCTTCAGGATTTGAAACCGCCTGCCTTCTCGCCGGCTCCCCAACAAGCAACTGACCGTCTTTTGTAAATGCAACAACTGAAGGAAATGCTTTTCCGTACAATGTAGAACCCTCTGCTGAAGGGATTATTGTTGGTTTTCCCCCAAGCATCACAGAAGCCTGTGAATTTGAGGTTCCCAAATCAATCCCTATAATCTTCTCTTTTGCCATTAATAATTAAATAAAAAAATTTAAAGGGTTATAATAACTGAATTTTAAAATTATTTGGTTTTCCCTCCAGAAACCTTGATTTTTGAGTGTCGAATCACTTTTCCGTTCAGTAAATAACCTGCCTGCAATTCTTCCAAAATAATTCCTTCTTCTTTATCTGAGGGTTCTTTCAGCAGAACCTCATGAAAATTGTGGTCGAACTTTTTTCCTTCTGTTTCGATTTTCTTTAGCCCGAATTTCTCAAGGATTTTCAGAAGATTTTTGTGAATCAAATTTAATCCTTCTGAATCTTCTTTATTTTTTGCGTGAGTGTTTGCCATCTCAAAATCATCCAGAACTGTTAATAACTCTTTTATCAGGTTTTCATTTGCTGTATTTACAAATTCTTCTCTTTCTTTTGAAATTCTCTTTTTATAATTTTCAAAATCCGCCTGCAAATATTTTAATTGCTCAAGATAATCTTTTTCTGATTCTTTGCTCTTCGGGTCTTCTTTCTTTGAAGTCTTATGTTTTTCAGTTTTATCAAATTTTCCTGTTTTGTTCTCGCTCATAAACTTAATTAAGATAATTTTTTAATCTTCATCAAAAAGGAAAATATCCTCTATTTTTGATTTTAAGACTTTTGATATATCCCGGGCTAATTTGAGTGAAGGATTATATTTTCCGCTCTCAAGAAAAACTATTGTTTCTCTCCTTACACCAACTTTTTTTGCGAGGTATTCCTGAGTGAAATTATATTTTGCCCTAAATTCTTTAATTTTAGTTTTCATTTGAATCTCTCTTTTTTTATTTCATCCACGCATCTTATCATAATAAAACAAAGAGATAAGACCCACAAGAAGCGACCCGCCAAAAAGAGCCACAAATGCGGGAGCGAATAATTCTGTGTTGCCGGTTAGATGGATGTAAACAATTGTTCCGACCCCGAAAAATATGGTATACGCAAAAGCGTTCCTTGTTGCTCTGCCAGTATTTACTTCAATCCTTTCATCTTTTACATTGTAGGTTCCAAAATAAGGAATAAAACAAAGAAACCACAGGAAAGCCGTTTTCCACTCAACAAAATACAGCAAACTCAATAAGGAAAGAAATCCCAAATACCAAAGCATATTTTTCATTTTACATCACCTTTTCGTTTGAAATACATATTAAAATATATTAGGGTTATCAGCATAACAAAAAACAACAACCCAAGGGTCTGCGAAACAGTTATTGTTAATCGACCAAAGTAATCCAAAAGGAATAAAATATTTACAAGCACAAATGTTATAAACCAGGAGTATGTTGTTGCGAAGGCACTTAATTTTCTTGTTCTCTCATCTGTTCTAGGACTTTCTCTGTACCCAAAATACTTGGAAAATCCTGTTATGGTGCTTGTTACTCCAGCTACAACTAGTGCTAAAATAATTACAATATCTATAATCTCTGATGTCATTAATAGAGCTACAGCACTGATACAAAGAACCATACCCAACCCCATCATTATTTTATCTGTTTTTGTTGTTTTCATTTTTTATCACCTTTGTTATTTATTTCCAACTTTCTATTAACTATTTCTAACTTAATGTTAGATATATACAACATATAATTATTACAATCTAAAGTATTTATAGGTCTATTTTCTTGAATGCTGATGGAATTGAGGGTATTCTGGATTTAAATTAAGAATTAAAGTATTTCTCTAAACTTTTCAACTTTTTCAATCAATTCTTCCAAATCAAAATTCACAATTTCTTTGTTTCTTACAGCAAATTCCCCCTCCACAATTACATCAGACACAGCCCCGTTAAAAGAATAAACCAGATTAGAAATTATATTGTGATTTGGATTTAAGAAAATATTATCTTTATCAATTAAACCTAAATCCGCCTTTTTCCCTATTTCAATACTCCCAACATCATTTTCAATTCCCAAAGCTCTTGCTCCTTCTATTGTTGCGGAATCAAAAATTCTTTGGGTGCTCATTGCAGAAACATCATTGTATTTTACCCTCTGCAAAAGAACTCCAAATTTCATTTCCTCAAATAAATTTAAGTTATTGTTGCTCGCAACTGAGTCAGTCCCGATGCAAAGAGATTTTAATTCCCAAGCAGGGCAGATCCCGCTTGCAAGTTTTGCGTTTGAGCAAGGGTTGTAAATAATAAAAAATTTATTTTGATTTAGTAAATTTATTTCTTCCTGATTAAAATGAATTCCATGAGCCCCGATAAATTTATTTTTCAGTAAACCTAAATCATCAAGTAAGATCAAAGGTCTCTTTCCTCTATTTTTCAGACAATCAGTTACTTCCTTTTCTGTTTCAGATAAATGCATGTGAAGAAGCAAATTATATTTATTCGCAAGATCTCGGCTCTGGATTAATAATTCATCAGAGCAGGTCTCAACAGAATGCGGAGTCACAGTTGGATTTATTCTTTCATTTTTCAAATCAATAATTTTTTTGATTTCACTTTCAGAATCTTCAATTATTTTTTTGGTTTTTTCTCCGTCAAAAAAATCAAACATCACCTGACCAAGAAAACATCTCATCCCTGATTTATCCGCAGCCCTCGCAACATCCCCTATATGGAAATACATGTCATTGAAGCATGTCGTGCCTGTTAACAACATTTCTCCTGCCGCAAGTAAAGTTCCCTGATAACAAAACTCTCCGTTTATTTTTGTCTCCCTTGGCCAGATATCTTCGTTCAGCCACTCCTGAAGATTTTTGTCGTCTGAAACGCCTCTTAACAGATTCATTGCCGCATGAGTATGGCAATTTATCAATCCCGGGATAATTATTTTATCTGAGCAATCAATAAATTCATCCTTTTTACTCAAATTATTTCCCATTTCCGTTACATTTCCTATTTCCATTACTTTTCCGTTTTCAATTAAAATGTCCTTATTCTCCAGAATTTCTCTTTTTTGATTCTGTGTGATTATAAATCTGCAATTTCTCAAGAGCATAAGTTATTTAAAAATTTTGTATTTCAATTATGAGAATACCTATAGGACTCTCGCAACAAGAAGAAAAATACCTTAACGCTTATGTAAACTCTATTTCAAAAGAATATTTTGGAGGGTCTTATAAACCAAAAATAAAACCCAAACTTGGCAAATTGCCTGAAAGTGTTGGTGGCGTTACTAAAACAAGTTGCACTCCTTATGGATGCAAACCTGAAAGTATAATATTAAACGAAACAGAACAGGCATTCCACCTGTATATGAGACTTGTAGCCCCATTTCACGAGAAGACTCATGAAGCTCATACGAAAGAGCTTCCTTATTTACCAATGGCTGTTGGTGAGGCTTTTATTGAAGGGCTGACTGTATATACCAATATAAAAGAATTATTGAAAAAAGGCGAAACAATGTTCGCTAAGGTTTATTTCAATTCTTTATCTCCAGCATATAAACAATATTATAACCAGATGGAAGAACTGGAACAAAAAGGAGTATCTATTAAAGATTTTGCAAAAATGGCAAATCAAAAAGGGAAAGAAATTGTTCTTAGGAAAAAATACTCATTGTCTGGAAATGCTGGGAAATATAATTGAATTTATAAATTATTGTAACTATTGAGTTGCATCTGGAACATAAAAGTTCCAGACTAACAAAAAATTAATCAAACTAATTAATGGAACCTGTTGAAATTGTGAAAAAATTGTCAAATATTGAGAAATTTAATCCTGTGCAGGAACTTGCACTTGAAAAAGGTTTAATGAAAGGAATTAATCTTGTGGTCTCAAGTCCAACCGCATCAGGAAAAACAATTATTGCGGAACTTGCAATGATAAACAACTGGATGAAAAGAAAAATGAAATCCGTTTATATAGTTCCCCTAAAAGCCCTTGCATATGAAAAATATGAGGACTTCAAAGAGAAATATGAAAAACTCGGATTGAAAATCGGAGTCTCAACCGGAGACCTTGACTCCGCTTCCAGATATCTTAGAGACAAAGACATTATTATCCTGACTTCAGAGAAACTTGATTCATTGATAAGACACAAAACAGAATGGCTCTCTGAAATCTCGCTTGTTGTTGCGGATGAAACCCATTTACTAACTGACCCTTTTAGAGGGCCAACTCTTGAAATTGTTTTAACTTTATTGAAAGAAAATTATTCTCCCCAGATAATTGCGCTCTCAGCAACAATTTCAAATTGCGATGACCTTGCGGAATGGCTTGAAGCCTGTCTTGTGCTTAGCGACTACAGACCAATCCCTCTCAAAAAAGGAATTTTTATGGATAATAAACTTATATTTATTGGAGAAACTAAAGAAGTGGAATGTTTTGATTTAAATTCAATAGTCAAAAAAGTTGTTGGAAAAGGAAAACAGGTTTTGATTTTTTTGTCCTCAAGGAGAAACACAGAGAGTCTTGCGGAAAAACTTTCAAAGGAATTTCCTCTTATTGAAAATGAGGTCTCAACCGAGATTCTTAAAGCCCTTGAAACCCCGACAAAACAATGCAGGAAACTTGCTAGATGCTTAAAACACGGGATAACCTTCCACCATGCAGGACTTGTGAACAAACAGAGAAACAAAATAGAAAAAGCCTTCAGAGAAAATAAAATAAAAATTATCTGCGCAACAACAACGCTTGCGGCAGGATTAAACCTTCCAGCTTTCCTTGTTATTGTCAGAGATATTAAAAGGTTCTCGGGAGGGTTCTCGCAATAT